>JAGFIY010000131.1 GCA_024103215.1 Melioribacteraceae bacterium
TATTCCCATATACATCGGAAGATCAACAAAGTCCATCTGCCCAAAGTAGGTGTTCAACTCAATTTCCTGTCCCTTGGTTAACTCGCCGCTGTATTTTGACTTTCCGCTGCCGTAAAAAGAAGGAATGAAAAATGTCGATAGCTCTTCCGGCGAAAAAGACCAGTTGGTTGCGTATTTATAAAATTCCGAATCTGCTTTTTTAGGATCAACACCCATAGAATTATCAATTATACTCTCAGAGCCGCGAGTCGAATATTCGTTGTAAAGATATATCTGCGAAAGATTATCGGATTGAATAATGAGAGCAATTATAAATGCAGCCGTAAAACTAAGAGCTGATTTAAAAGTTTGCTTGAGTTTATCATTTTTCTTAGCGGCAAGAGCATGGATAATGTAAAATAAATAGAAAATCCCAATCGCAAATAAAGTGTAAAAGATTATCTGAACATGCCAGCCTTGCACAGAAAGTTGAAGCGCAATGGTGAGAAGTGCAAAATCTCTCAATTTAATTTTCTCTCTGAATTTCAATAGTATAAGAAAGATAAGAGGAAAGAAGGCAAGAGCTGTAAGCTTGGTTACGTGACCGATAAAAAGAAATAAAATTATTCCTGTGCTGAATGAAGTGGAGACGCTGCCGAATAAAGCTATCAACTTATTCTTTGTTAAATAGTTAATCAGGAAAAAACTGTTTATTGCCAGAAGCAAAAGATAAAAAGTCCACATCGCATATTCAGCAGCAAAGAAAGAAGAGAAAATATCACGGACAACCCGGATGCCGACATATATCAAGTTGAACCACTTGAAATCCACGGCGAGTGCGTATGCGGGCATTCCTCCGAAAATATAAGGATACCATAATGTATAACCTTCACGATCTTTATCAACATAGCTAGTTAAACTTTTTGAGGTTATTATATCGCCGGATTGAATTGTTTTATCACCGAAATACATCGGGGAAAAATAGACGAGGAATATTATTAGTATAACTCCGATCAATGCAATCGTCTGGTATTTTTCCGGCACATATTTTTCAAGAGAAAAACCGGACTCTTTTTCGGTTTCCTTTATATTTTTCTTTTTCTTCGTCATTAATATTTCCTATTTATTACTTGTACGAACAAAATCTATAAGTTCTTTCGCAAATTTATCCCAAGAGTATTTTTCTGTTTCTTTTTTTACATTTTCAGCAAATTCATTCCCTTTATCCTCTTTGTAAAATTTCACAATAGCAGAGGCTAATTCATCCTTTTCGGGATTTACCAGATATCCATTATAACCATTTTTTACAATTTCTCCCAAACCTCCAACATTAGTTGAGATTACTGGTTTATTGAAGTTATTTGCTATTTGAACAATTCCGCTCTGCGTTGCAGATTTATAAGGCAGAACAACAACATCCGCCGCCGAAAAATAATATTTCACATTTTCATTCGGAATGAAATCGGAATTTATAATAATCTTATTCTCCAAACCGAGCTGTTTTATTAAATCAAAATATTTTTCTTTATCCGAGTAAAACTCTCCGGCAACAAGCAGTTTAACATCAATTTCCTTTTGTACTATTTTAAGTGATTCAATTAAAAGATCGAGTCCTTTATACGATCTTATGAAACCAAAGAATAAAATTACTCTTTCCGCCGCGATATTTAACTTTTGCCTTGCTTCTTGTTTTGGCACAGCGTGCCCGAAATTTGAATATACCGGGTGGAATAAGAGCTTTGCGTTTGCTTCGGGAAAAAGTGATTTCAATTCCGAAAGAACATTGTTAGACATACAAATAAAATAGCTGACTTTACTAAAGAAATATTTAGTGAACGCAATATCAAAAAATCTTCTTTCATGAGGGATTACATTATCGCAGATTACTAGTGACTTCGTGTGCGAATTTTTTTTGGCGATTTTGGAGATAGTGCCGAAGCAAGGTCCAAAAAAAGGCAGCCAATATTTATAAATGATCAAATCCGGTTTATCCTTTTTCAGCATTTTACCGATCCTTGACCAATTAAAGGGATTTATTGAATCTACCAAAACTTTGCTTGGTACTTTTTCTAAATCGTTCTCTTCACCTATTTGACTTTTGCCGGGAAATAAAAAAGAAGGATATTGCCGCTTAAAAGTTATAATTCTGACTTCATGGTTTTTTATAAGTTCTTTGAAAAGAAGTCCCACAAAATGAGCTATTCCTCCGCGCAAAGGATAAGCAGTTGAAAGTATTACGATCTTCATTTATGAAAGGACTTTTTGAACAGTTTCAAAAACCTTTTCCGGATAAAGAGTTGTCATACACTGATACTTTTCGTTGATGCATTCGGGACGAAAAAAACACTTACATTCTTTTTCCGGTGAAATTATTTCACCCAATCCGAATAATTCAAATTCGTTAGGATTGAATATATTATTGAACAAAACAATTTTTTTGTTGAGCGCAAGAGTTATGTGCATAGCCATTGTTACCGCGGTTACGACTAAATCACATTGATTAACAAGATTGATAAATTTTTCTAGAGGAAAGAACCCAAGATAATTTCCGTTTGACCGGCTGCTTATAAAGGTGTTTTTTTCGTTTTCCTGTTCACCACCAAGAAACAAAACATAATATCCCGCTTCGTGAAGTAGATTTGCAAGTTTGATCCAATATTCATCTGCCCATAATCTTGTTGTCCATCTACCGCCGCAGCCGGTATTCAGCCCGATTATTTTCTTATCGTAGGGTAAATTCCAATCAGAATTAAATTCTTCGAACGAGTTAAGAACGTACTTTTCGCCTTTATATTTAATTCCGCAGATCTCAAAAATTTCTTCGAGATAACTTTTTGTGTTTTTCTGATTTAGATCGTCGAAAATCCCTGTTAAAAATTTATGCTCGGCTTTTTCGTCGGCAGGATGAGTTAAACCATCTTTTAATGTAAAACCAAATTTATTATCAGAATTGATCCGATCAAGCAGCGAACATGCTTCAGCATCCTTATCCAAATTTATAGCGACATCGAATTTTGTGCTTTGCAGATAAAGTGCTGACTTGTAGTCGAATTTTAAAACTACATCAACTTCGGCGGGAATAACTTCGGTAGATAGCGTAAGCCAAAAAAACTTTGCTTTAGGATTTTCATTTTTTAATCTGGTGAATAACGGGGTGGTTCTTATTACATCTCCTATTGCACCAAGTTTTATGATCAATATTTTCTTATCGATTTGATCGTAATACTTGCAAGTTTTTCCTTCTGAATCAATACAATGGACGCCGTATTGTTTGTGAGGCTTGCACGGTATATCTCCTTTAAAATGACGGCAGTTGGTCTTAACTTGATTCAATTTCATCAGCTTTGTTCTTTAATTGAATAATCTCGTTTATCCTGGTTTGTATGAACAAGCATTTCTCCAAGTAAACCGACGGAGAAGAACTGAACACCTACAATTATCAACAACATACCGAAGAAAAGAAGCGGACGGTTTGTTAGAAATTCCTCGTAAACAATTTTCATATATGTCAAATATCCGTTTACCACTAAACCGGCAAAGAAAGATATAGCCCCAAGAAAACCGAACAAATGCATAGGTCTTCTTATATATCTTGTTGTGAAAACAACGGTTATTAAATCCACAAAACCTTTGAAGAATCTAGATATTCCGAATTTGGTTTTACCGTATCTTCTGGGATGATGTTTAACGATTATCTCCGAAACAGTAAAGCCCTGCCAATTTGCAAGAACGGGAATATAGCGGTGAAGTTCACCATAAACACTTACACTTTTCACAACATCTTTTCGGTAAGCTTTAAGCCCACAATTGAAATCGTGAATGTTGATCCCGCTGAAAAGTCTAGTTATATAATTAAAAAATTTCGATGAATATCTTTTAATAATAGGATCAAAACGTTTTTTCTTCCAACCGGAGACAAGATCGTAGCCTTCGTCAAGTTTTGCCAATAAATTAGCGATTTCGCCTGGATCGTCCTGCAGATCGGCATCCATAGTTATTACCGCATCGCCTTTAGCTGCTTTGAACCCAACATCAATTGCGGCTGATTTTCCGTAATTTTTTCTAAAACTAATATATCTTATGCGGTTGTTTGCTTTGCGGAGTTCCTTTATAACCGTTAGTGAATCATCGGTGCTTCCGTCATCAATAAAAATTATTTCATAGTCAATTGCAATTTTTACAAGTGCTAAAGAAATCTCGTTCTGCAGCGGTTTTAGCGATTCCTGTTCGTTAAAAAGCGGAACAAGGATTGTAACTTTTTTGAAAGAGAACTTTTTCTTGAACGTTTCTCTCGGCGGCTGGTTTTGAGGCTGACTAGGTTTTGAATTCTGCTCGCTTTGTGTTCTCCGCCTGTTGTAATAGCGCCTCTTGTTTAATCTTTTGTTTTGATTATTTTTAGAAGAGCTGTCTTTACGGTTTATATTTTGTTTTTCGGGAGACTTTTGTCCCCCGGAATTTGTTGATTCATCCGGCATTACACTATTTCATTCCTATATACTCAAAAAATCTATTATTTTATGCAGTCAATAAAATTAATTTAATAATAGGCTAAAATCAATTTAGGATTAGGACGAATTTGATGGGAAACATTGTTTTTTGGACTTTGATAAGACTAGCGGTTCTCATCCCGGTTATGTGGTATTTGCTCGAAACCATCCGATATAGATATTGGATTATTTGGATTTTTATCGCTCTCTATATCTTTGTGATTCATCCGGCGGTTATTGCTTACAAAAAGTTTGCAGAAAAAAGTAAACCGGTGTTGGAAAATACATTATGCTCAACGTGTAAACATTTCGATGAATCGGCAGTGCTTTGCATGCTATATGACAAACATGTTTCCGAAGATGAAATTCCCTGCGGAGGAAGTGCATGGGAACCGGATTAATTCAATATCCGAAGCTTTTCACTCAACTCAGATAAAGCAATAACAAATCTTGGTCCCGGTCTGAAATAAAGATCGGCGTCCACATAAACTACTGCGTTGTTTTTGATTGCATACAATTCTTTCCATTCCGGATAAAGTTCAAGTACATCTTTAAGAAATAAATTATCGTGAACCGAAGTTACTATCAACGACGGATTGATTAATAGAATTTCTTCTCTGCTGAATACCGGATAATTTACCTGAGATTCTTCCGCCGCATTTTTTATACCGCAGAATTTCAAGTACTCATTTACAAAAGTTGATGTTCCTGCAGTCATAATAGGATTTACCGAAATAACAAAAAGTGCATCTTTTATTGAAGTAGAATTTGCTGCTTCTTCAATTTTAGAGATTTTTTTATCCCAATGTTCAATAATTGTTTCCGCTAATGTATCTTTGTGAAAAATAGAAGCTATATCCTTGAAAGATTTTTTAATTCCTTGGTAATCTCTAGGGTTCGAGACGAAAACATCAAATCCCAGATTTTTCAATTTTTCATACGAGTTTTTCGAATTACCTTCGACTGTAATTAAAATGAGATCCGGGTTCAGTTCTACAATTTTTTCATAATTTATCGAAAGAAGATCACCAACTTTTGAAACAGAATCAGCTTCTGGAGGATAATTGCAGTAAGTTGTGTTTCCTACGAGAAGTTCACCTGCCTCGAGCTCAAAGACCATCTCGGTAAGATTTGGTGCAAGCGAAACAATCCGTTCATAAGTTTTCTCGATAGAAAAATTATTTCCCAGATCATCAACAATGTATTTTGAATCAGAAATTTTATATGGAGTATTCGTATCACCGCACGAATAAACAAGTACTAAAAAAAATACAGGGACTATTTTTTTAATTGAATTCAATAGATTTTCCGAAAAATGAAACGACAATCCAATATAAATAAACTTTGAAAAAAAAGAATAAGAGTTAGTATATTTGCGGTGCATCCTTAGCTCAGTTGGTAGAGCATCTGACTCTTAATCAGCAGGTCGGGGGTTCGAGTCCCCCAGGATGCACAAAAAAAGCCCCGAAATTAGCTGCTTTCGGGGTTTTGTATTTTAAAGGATTTCTCAGAATAGGTCTAAATTGGTCTACTTTGGATCCATTTGTGCGTCAGTTTTTGGTTTTGATATATCTTTTTAGCTTCTAATTATTTCTTTACTCCATGCATATACCGCTTTATAAATTTGAATATTATTATGGATCTTGAAAGAAGGAGTAGGGCGCGCAACGAGATTGTTTAGGTACCATATGTAACCTCAGGAGTAAAGTGGGTTATAAGTATGGAATTAATATCTGGTTTCAAATCAACAATAGGATATAAGTTACTATCTATTTAATTTATCACGATATTACTTCTCAGGTCAATAAATGAAACCCGACAAATTTTCTCTGCCGGGTTTTGAAAGTTATTTGAGTAGAACCATCTTCTTGGTTTCTTGAAAACTACCAGCAGTTAGTTGATAGTAATAAACTGCACTTGGTAATTCTGAACCGTTGAAATTAATTTCATATTGTCCAGCAGTTTTTGGTTCGTTTATAAGCGTTGTGATCTTTCTTCCAAGAATATCATATACAACAAGTTTTACGTTTTGCTGCAAAGTCCCACTTCTTACTTTATCAGGAACTGAATATTGAATTTTGGTTGTAGGGTTAAATGGATTAGGGTAGTTTTGATATAGAGCAAACTCATTAGGGACATTTGGATTTTCATCATCTATCCAAGTCACTCCACCAGTTGTGGTTTTGATTATTATTCCGTCTCTGCCAACTGCCCAAGCAACATTTTCATCTATAAGTTGAACTCTAAATAAATCACCGAAATAACCTGGGGGAACCTGTTCATTCCAATTCTCACCACCGTTGGTTGTCCAGTAAATTGCACCTTCTTTTGATATAGTCACTGCTGTATTTTTATCGATCGCGTCAATACTTACAAATGAGTCATAATAATTAGCGGGTGATTGATCCTCCCAACTTTCTCCACCGTTAGGTGTTCTGAAAATTGACCTCACGCCGCCAATAATCCAGCCATAATCGATGTCAATAAATTTAATATCTTCATAATGCGGCAGTTCGTTCGGCATATTTATTTCTATCCAACTAATACCTCCATCAGTTGTTCTCAATAGTTGGTCATCACAATTAGTATAAACAGTAATTGAATCAATTACTGATAATCCTCCATATCGGGTGTTTTTAAAAATGTCGGATTCTATATGTTTCCAACTTAAGCCTTGATCGGTTGTTCTTATTATTTTACCTCTACCACCACAGCAATAGGCATATTTTTGACTAATACATTCAATGTTTGTGAAAAAGAAATGAAATACTGAGTCATACCTAGTCCAGGTCTTACCGGCATCATAAGTATTTAAAATAATTCCATCCCCTGTTAATCCACTTTCAAAATTAAAGAATGATATTACTTTTCCAAGAACGGAGATATAAGTAAATTTAGTTGTATCCCAAGAAGAGCCAGCATTATTAGTAAAGGCAACTATTTGTCTCCATCCTTGTTCATACCTTGTCCAACCACAAACCCATCCAGAGTCTTTATTAAAGAAAGTCAAATCAAATATATCCCCGTTATCATTTGCTATTGGCGTTACTTCGGTCCAACCGTTATTAATATTCTGCCCATGGCTTGTTATATAACTTACAATAATAAGTAGGTTAAGAATACAAAAAAAACAAGTCTTTTTTAAGCGCTCAGCTAAACATTTCATTTCACAAGTGCGATTTTTATTGTTGAATAAAACGAATTATTTGTTTCCATACTGTTAGCTACTACTTTTACAAAATAAATTCCTGAGGAAATATTATATCCATTAAAATCAATATTATATGTCCCCTGTGAATATATCCCACTAAGTAAATTTGATATTTCTTCTCCGGATAAGTTGTATACGAATATACTTACAGTTGATTTTTCAGGTAAATTAAAAAATATCCTAGTGTTCGGATTAAAAGGATTCGGATAAATATTAGCAGAATATATATCTCTTGTATTATCGGACGAATAGTTAATATCTTTATTTACTGCATTAGATTTAACACATTCTGCATTAGACATTTCAGATTCATTTAAATGAGTATCAAGAGCGGTAATCTTATAACAAGTTTGAGGATCAAATTTACTTTCTGTTATTGTTATGCCCTGATCTGTATATGAATTATTATATCTTCCTACTAGTGTTTCAAGTAGAAGATATGGACCGCCTGCAATTGATCTGTATAATTTATATCCGTAGATATCCAGTTCAGTATTATTGTCCCAGGTAGCTGTTGGGTGTGCCCCAACATTTCCCGTTACATCAAAATTTGTAGGAATAGCTAAATCCGCACATATACCTCTATTGCAAAAGATATCTTTTATATCTTGAACCTTGTTAGGGTAATTGTCTTCTGCATAGTCAATTATTCCTTCTAATGCTTCTTCAAAATCGGAGTAACCACTTACTTCTACTAATCCATTAAAAATTATTCTATCAGCATCTTCCTGTCCTAATTCATCTCTCATATCCCATAGCGCTCCGGACCAAATCATTCCATTTT
>JAGFIY010000023.1 GCA_024103215.1 Melioribacteraceae bacterium
TGAAAAAGAATATTAACAAAACTGGGCAGTTCAGTTTCAATTGCGTATTTAATCATAATATAACCATCCTGCACGCTTCCCCTTGGGGCAGTAGAGAACTGCCATATTGGACCATCGGCTTCCGAACCGTCTGGATAGACGGCTGTAACCTTCCAATAATATGTTCTGCCGAAATTTAATCCGACAACCGTAAGTTGATTATCCGGATGATTTACGGCTCTAATTGCAGGAGGGTTTTCTGTGGAAAGATAGATATCAAATTTTTCAGCACCTTCTGCCTCCCATTCCAACGAAACAACCGATGGAAGTCCCGTTGCACCGTTTGCAGGTGATGGAGAATGAGGAACCGCAGGATCTGATACAACCGGGTTTTCATCATCATTAAAACTGCAGCCTGATTGAAAAATTAACAATGAAGCAAACAATATATTGAACAGGAAAAATATTTTTTTCATAGTTTTTCCAAATAAAATTCTTTATCGGATAAAGTTAATAAAAAGATGTTGAAAATTCACTTAAGATTATGTAATCAAACAAGTTTCAGCGATTTTCTCAAGTTCTCTATATTCTGCTTTCGTCTTTCGATTGAGGGATGAGAATAGAAAAACCACTCGACTATAGGATGAGGATTTCTATCGCCTAAATTTTGATCTGTAAGTTTCTCCAGAGTATTTTTGAATGCATCAGGTTTGAGTGTTGTTTTTACAGCATAATCATCAGCTTGATATTCGAATCGTCGGGAAATGTAATTTGTCACAGGTGTTTGGATAATTCCTAAGATCATCCCCCAAAGTGCAAGCAACGGAAGCGCATCTATTTGTGTAATTTCAGTAAAGCTAAAAATATCGAGACTTGCTTCGTAAAGAACTGAGAGGAGAAAGAAAGTTAGAAAACTCGAAACTGTTCCGATCGCTATATTTTTTATAATATGCTTGTGTTTATAATGACCAAATTCATGAGCAAGAACAGTTTCAACTTCATCGTGAGAATAGTTTTCCAAAAGTGTATCGCCCAGCAAAACTCTTTTTGTTTTTCCAAGTCCGGTAAATGCTGCATTTGCTTTTTTTGTGTTCTTACTCATATTAAACTGAAAGACATTCTCAATTTTCAATCCTGCATCCAAAGCTAATTCCCTAATCCTGTTTTTCAGTGATTCATCTTCATAAGGTGTTATTTTATAAAAAAGCGGCATTATTAAAATCGGCACAATTTGAGCCAGAACAACTGATATAACGAACATCAAGATCGCAAAAGGAAGCCACCATAAATTTCCGAATTGAATCAAGATAAAATAAAAGAGTATTAGTATCGGGATACCGATTACCGAACCAACAAGAGCAGCCTTAAGATTTTCCCAAATCCATGCAGCAAAAGATTGGTTTGAAAGCTGGTACTTGTGCTCCAAATAAAAATCGACGTAATAATTTACCGGGAAAAATATAATTGATGAAAAGATTCCGATTACAGAGACGTATAAGAAAAGTACGATATATGAATTTTCAACAAAGTCCGAAATAAAGTCAACTAATTCTGTGCTGTATCCCAACACAATAAAAAGAAGAATCAACAAGAACGAAATAATTCCTTTGCCGATCCCGAAGGTAAGCTTAATGTTATTATACTTCTTTGCTTTAGAGTTATTTGCTGCAATTTGCATCAGATAATTTCAAGAGTTGTTTCGGGAAGCCATCCAACTTTGCCGTCGGGTAGTTTAATTTCGTACCAGCCGTTTACATAATTCTGAACGGAAAATTTAACGCCTTCGTGTATAATAAACGCGTCGTTACTTTTTGTCCCCGGAGAAACTTTTGCCGCGGCAGAACTGGATATTAATATTGCATAATCGTTTGCATTTTCATGGTTTATCGATGCGGTTAAAAGAAACACACTTATGACTAATAGCCCAAGATTTATTCCCCCGACCATAAATGATATTTGCTTAAACGATTGTACTTTTGTGAACATCCAAAAAAGACTGATTCCAAGAAGTGAAATAAAGAATAAAACAACAATAAATGCCCAGCCTGTAACACCGAATGCCGATAAAATTGTTTCCCACCAATCGAAGATGAAGAGCTTAGGTACTTCTTTTATTCTATCGATAATCCTTGCATTTGCAACTGAAAGGTTGAACTTTGTATCTTCATCGTTCGGGGAAATTTTTAATGCTTTTTCATAATTAAGTATTGCGTACCCTATTTTATTCAGCTTAAAATAACAATTGCCGATGTTGTAATATAATCTTGAACCCGAATAACCTTCGTGAACAATTTCATTGTAGTATTTCAGCGCTTCCTCAAAATTTTCATTTTGGTAGGCATTGTTGCCGCGGGAAAGCAGATCTTCAATACGCGAATCCTGTGCTGCTGATACGCTTATCATTACTAAAAACAAAAATAAACTTAATATTTTTCGTATCATTTTTTCTTCTTGTTGGGAATTGAATCATCAAGCTTAATGATTAACTGTAGAGTGCTTTCATACAAAGCCGGAGCATCCTCTTCAACACTTTCCTTAGGAGCAAATCTTGCAAATTCACATTTATCGGAAATTCGTTTCAACTCTTCTATCAATTCATGATCAACCTTTAATTCATTTAATTTATGAACAGCTTTATCAATCGTGAATTCTGCTTTTTGAATTTCTAATTTATCTTCTAGATAACCGAACAGAGATTTTGAAATTTCTGTATAGAAATTTAAAAAGTTTGAATTATCTAGTTCTTTCTTTGCTAGTTTTAATCTCTGCCGCGCTTTCTTTTCCGCTTTTTGGAACTTAACAAGTTGAACGTTACCGGATAATTTATCGTGTCTAATTTTTATACTTGCGGTTACAATAAATGCAAACAAAGGAATTAACAACGAATACCAGAACCAGAAAGGAAGAGTTGATTTATCTGATTTCTTTTCAAGATCGAAGCCTGAAGTTTTTATATATCTAATATCCTCGTTAAGAAGTTTAATATCTTCCTTTGAGAATCCTGCAGCATAGTTTGTTTCATAACTTCCGTCAGGTTCGATGACATTTATGGTAAAAGGTCCGGCGCTCTTCGTCATATATCTTTTTTGAATAGGATCGAAATAAGAAAATTCGATTGCCGGGATTGTTTTTTCCCCCGGAATTCTTGGAACGAATAAGTATTCAATTTTCTTCGAGCCGCTTACAACATTTGTCTTTGTTACGCTTTCGCTTACCTTCGGATCATACTTTTCGAATCCTGCCGGAAGATTAATTTCCGGGATTCCTAAAAGTTTTATGTTGCCTTTTCCCGAGAAGTTGAGGGTAAGTGTAATTGATTCGTTAGCTTTCACTTCGGAAGGAGATAACGAAGCGTTAAAATCAAAAACACCTACGGCTCCACCAAAAGTTTGAGGCTTTCCTGTTTCGGGAAGTTCTTTTACTGAAATTTTTATTTTATTTGAAACCGCATTAAAATCAACAGTTTCCACTCTTCCGAAAAATGAGTCATTAAAGAACTCATCAAAAATGCTGTTTGAACGCGGACGACTTTTTCTGACTTGAACTGGGATTGTGAGTTCGAAAGGTGTAATTTCAAGCTCACCGGTTTGATTCGGGAAAAGTGCTGCTCTTTTTATTACCGCCGCCCTATATCTTTCTCCGTTGTACATCTCAACGTTAAAACCAATTGTGTTTGACATTTCAAGATCTTCCGCCCAAAAACCTTTGTAGCTCGGAAGTTTACTAATTTGAGGGGATGAAATGTTCAACTTAGTATAAAGTTTATAAGTAACCGTTATCTGCTCACCTTTGTAAACATTCCTTTTATCAACCGATGCGGTGATAAAAACATTTTTTTTCAATTCGGCTTCTGAAATTTCACCATCATCGGACGATTTACTTTGATTCTGAGTTGATGACTGCACAACACTAATCTTAAGCGGGTCGGTTTGAAATTGAGAACCGTCGTAGTTTATTTGCGCCGAACCTATCTCGTATTCGCCGGTTGTTGGAGCAACTATGATGTAAGAGTAAGTTAAACTTCCAGAAACATTCCCATTTATTATCTGCATACTACTCGATTGATTTGGACCGCTTAGTACTTTCATTCCCTTAAACGACGGACCTCTAAACCCTGCTGCTTTATTAATATCAGCATCGCTTAACGTAAAGTAAACCTGAAACCTTTCGTTCTGTCCCACTGTTGTTCTATCAACACTTGCTTCAAATTTCTGTGCGTAAGTTTGCACGGAAAATATCACTGTCAGAAGGACAATATTTCTAATAAAATTTTTCATTCGATCTATTACCAGTCTTTTTCTTTTTTGACTGCTTTTCCTTTAGCCTTTCGAAGTTTTTTCTGCAGGTCCGATTCATTATTTTTTAATGCTTCCAATATTCTTTGAGCCTCTTCTTTGGAAATTTGTTCCTTCGGCTGAGGCTGCTGCCGTTGCTGTTGATCTTGATTCTGGTCTTGATTTTGCTCCTGCTGCTGATTTTGATCATTTTGATCGTTTTTATCTTGATTTTGCTGGTTCTGCTGATCTTTATTCTGTTGTTGATCTTGGTTCTGATCTTGGTTTTGATCTTGGTTTTGATCTTGATTTTGGTTTTGATTTTGGTTTTGGTTCTGTTGCTGATTTTTCATCTTCAGAGCGTAGGACAGATTATATTTTGTTTCAATATCATTAGGATTAAGCTTAAGTGAATTTTTATACGCCTCAATACTTTCATCAAGTTTCTGTTGTTTAAGTAAAGAATTTCCTATGTTATGAAAAACTTTAGCTCTTTGATAATCATCTTCTGTTAGGACTGCGGCATTTTTAAAAGCCTGTATCGCCTCATCATATTTTTGCTGTTTGTATAATGCATCACCAATATTGAAATGAGCGTTAAAATTTTCGAACTCTTTCTCGATTCCTCTTTTGAAGTTTGATTCAGCATCTGCAAATCTTTCCGATTCATAAAACTCAACACCTTCGTTTACCAGTGAACGCAAACTTTGCGGGTTTACAGTTGAAACTGCAATAGCTGCAAAGAAAATTATTTTTATACTCCTAATCATTACATCACCTATTTCGAAACTTTATTTAATTTTAGAAGAAGCATAGATTTTTTATTCGAAATAAAAAACTCAAGAATCAATAGGATAAAAGCGGGAATTAAAAAATAATAATATCTATCCTCATATTCTGTTATCCGTGTTGCACCAAATTCGGTGGCTTCAAGTTCCGCAAGATCGTTA
Organism: Melioribacteraceae bacterium; assembly: GCA_024103215.1. Lineage (GTDB taxonomy): Bacteria > Bacteroidota > Ignavibacteria > Ignavibacteriales > Melioribacteraceae > JAGFIY01. Next base: position 5,204 of record JAGFIY010000023.1, read on the forward strand.
TAAATTTTTTCCAGCTCATCATCGGTATTTGTTCCACGGTAATAGGCTCCATTACCAATGCTGGCAATCTCTTTCAATGTAGTTTCATCAAGTTTTGTCAAAACAACGTTACCTTGTCTATCCTTCTTATAACCAGATTTGTTCCCGGATTCATTATAAAGCGGTATCGGCTCACCTGTTGTTGATCCTAAACCAATGGTATATATTTGAATTCCTTTGCCAACAGCATCCTCAACCACAGGCATCAAATCTCCTTCATGATCTTCACCATCGGTAATAACGATTATTGCTTTTTTTGTGTCCTCTTCCTGCTTAAAAGAACGAACTGCTAATTCTATTGATGCTCCTATAGCCGTTCCTTGCTGCGGGACAGTGTTGAAATCCACCGCAGAGAGAAAAAGATTTGCAGCAGAGTAATCGGTTGTCAGCGGGAACTGAATATATGGTCTCCCGGCGAATACTATTAAACCAATTCTATCACCTTGCAGTTTTCTAATAAGTTTAGCAATCTCATGTTTTGCTTTTTCGAGACGGTTAGGTTTAATGTCCTCGGCTCGCATACTGTTCGAAACATCAAGTAAAATAAAAACATCTATACCGACTTGTTTCACTTCTTCTATTTTTGTACCGATTTGAGGATTAGCTAAAGAAAAGATTATTAAAACTGCTGAGATGATAAGAAGCGAATACTTAATCGAGTTTTTAAACCTGCTTCTTAAAGGAAAAAGCACCGAATGCATTTTTTTATTTGCGAAACTTAGCAAAGATTTTGAGGTTTTCCTCTGAGTATACCAAACCAAAAATATCAATACCGGGATAAGATAAAGTAAGTTCAAATATTCTATGTGAGCAAATCTGAACATTTACGGAAGCCTTCTTAAAAATGTACGTGATAAAATCATCTCAATAAAAAGGAAAAGAAATCCAAGTCCCGCCCACGAATAAAACAATTCTTTAGCGGTTCTATATGAAGTAATCTCAACACGTGTCTTTTCCATTTTATCGATTTCGGAATAAATCTCCTCAAGTTTCTTGTTGCTTGTTGCCCTGAAATATTTGCCGCCTGTAATCCCTGCAATTTGGTTTAAAAGATCCTCGTCAATTTCAACCGGAACCATTTGATACCTCACTCCGAAAGGAGTATTAAATGGATAAGGCGCTTCGCCAATAGTTCCCACTCCTACCGTATAAACTCTTATCTCGAATTTCTCTGCAATTTGAGCAGCAGTTACCGGATCAATTTCCCCGCGATTGTTAACGCCATCGGTCAATAAAATAATTATCTTACTTTTTGCTTCACTGTCTTTAAGTCTATTTATTCCGTTTGCAATTGCAGTTCCGATTGCAGTTCCATCTTCAAGCATTCCGCTTTGAATATCACTTAATAGATTTCGCAGCACGGAATAATCGATAGTAAGTGGACATTGAGTAAAGCTCTCCCCGGCAAATACAACAAGCCCAATTTTATCGGTTGTTCTGCCACCAATGAATTCATCTATTACGTTCTTAGCTGCGTCCAAACGGTTAGGTTGAAAGTCCTCGGCAAGCATACTTCCCGAGATATCAAGAAGCATTACAATATCAATCCCTTCAGTATAAACATTTTCTCCGCTTGAGAAAGTTTGGGGTCTTGCAAGAGCAATTATAATTACCGCCAATGCCAAGCTTCTTAAAATAGCGGGAAGGTGAACAATCCTTTCCCTTAAGGTTGGTTTAACACCCTCAAAAAATTTGAGTGAAGAATAAGTTATATCGGTAGATGAAGATTTATGTTTTTTCCAATACCAAAATCCCAGCAGAGGAATAATGGCCAGTAAATAAAGCACAAACGGATAAGCAAAAGTTACTTCGTTAAACATTTGTATCCTCCGCTTCAAGCAGTTCTTCTTTCAGCATTGTGCTTTCAACAATCTGATATGCTTGCTTCATCATCTCTTCGTTTACACTGGGCATAGGAATAAACTTAGCAAACTTCACTAGATCAGCATTTGAGAAAAACTCTTCAACGTTGATTAAAAGATTAGAATTGCTGTGCATTTTCAAATTTTCTAAAATTTCGTTCGATGTCATTTCCAAAGCTAAAAATCCAAAACGCGCTTCAAAATATCGTCTTATAATCTCTGTTATTTCCGAGTGATATTCTTTTATCTTTCCCTGCTGCCAAAGCTTTTTTGATTCAAGCGCATGTAAAGCACTTAAAGCAATTTTATGAGGAGGAACTTTAACAAGAACCTTTTCAGGATGTTTTAACGCATTTTTCTTCAGGTAATGTCGTACAACGAGATAAGCTGCAAGTGCAACTATTAAAACTATCAGAAGAATAATCCCCCAAAAGAGCCAATTAAAAGGAATCGTTTGAGGATCTTTAACGTCGCGAATATCTTCTTCGGAATTTACATCAAGTGTTCTTACCAGAAGAGTAACGGGGTTGACACGCACAGCTTTTGGAAGAGGATCCCCTTCAATTGTATATTCGATAATAAATGGAGGCGTAGTTACTTCTGTTGAATCATATTTCGAAAAAATATACTTGCGAACTTCTTTTATCTTTCCGTCAACTTCGTACTTTTCCGCCGGAAGTTCTTTTATGTACTCAAGAGTTGTTATTGAATCTTTTACTGACGGAATAATCAGATTTTGATTTTGCTCATATTCAAGATTCAGTATGTATGTTATGTAATCACCAACTTTATACTCTGCAGAATCCGTAGTTGCATTTGCCACCGGAGTTTGAGCAGATAGATTTAAATTTGCAATAAGAAAAAAAACAAAGACGATATGTATAAAACTTTTTACCAACGTCTTTCCCTCAGCTTAAAAAAGTCTACGAGTGGTTTGATGTAAGATTGTGAAACATCAACCTTAATCGAATCAATTCTGCCTGAAAGAAAAAGCGAACGGCGGTTTTCATTTCGTGTTTTTAGATTTCTAAAAAACCAGTCCCTCACAGCTTTACTGCTCGAATCAACAAATCTGATTTCATTTGTTTCAGCATCTCTAAATTTTATTAAACCCGCCTTCGGCAAGTCTTTTTCTCGAGGATCTTCAAGAACAATTCCTATCAGATCATGTTTTTTACCTACTATGCGAATGATTTTTTCGTATCCGTCATCAATAAAATCAGATATAAGAAAGGCAATGCTTTTTTTCTTGATTGTGTGGTTAAAATATTCAAGAACGCTTTTTAAGTCAGTATTGTTGCCTCTCGGCTCGAAGGAAAGAACTTCTCTTATTATTCTGAGTACATGACTTTTCCCTTTTCTTGGGGGAACAAATTTTTCTATCTGATCAGTAAATAATATCAACCCAACCTTGTCATTGTTTTTCATCGCAGAAAAAGCAAGAATTGCGCTTAACTCGGCTGCAATTCTTTGTTTGGTTTTTTCAGCACTTCCAAAGAGAAGAGAACCGCTCAAATCAACTAGAAGCATAACCGTAAGTTCGCGTTCCTCTTCGAAGATTTTAACAAACGGATGTCCGAATCTTGCAGTAACATTCCAATCTATGTTTCTTATATCATCGCCGGGCTGATATTCACGAACTTCGGAAAACTCCATCCCTCTTCCTTTGAAAACAGAATGATATTCTCCGGAGAAGACTTCGTTGACTAGTCCGCGAGTTTTAATTTCGATTTGTCTTACTTGTTTTAATAAATCTTTTGTGAGCATTTTTGTCTATTACGGCACTTCAACTTTGTTTAATATTTCTTGAATTATTATTTCCGAATTTATTTCTTCGGCTTCGGCTTCATACGTTACTGCTACTCTATGTCTCATTACATCCATACATACCGCTCTAACATCTTCGGGAATTACATATCCTCGCCGCTTAATAAATGCCATTGCTCTTGATGCAAGTGCAAGGTTAATAGTTGCACGTGGTGAACCGCCGTAGTTTATCAAGTCAGACAGATTATCCAGACCGAAATCCTTCGGGTTTCGTGTTGCAAAAACTATATCGAGAATATATTTCTCAATTTTTTCATCAACGTACACATCGTGAATTAACTTTCGAGCACTAAGTATTTGTTCGGGTGAAATTACTTTATTAACAGACGGGAGACTACCGCCAACATTAGCCTGCATAATCTTCAATTCTTCATCGCGGCTTGGATAAGTTATGTTGACCTTAAGCATAAACCTATCAACCTGTGCTTCCGGAAGAGGATAAGTTCCTTCCTGTTCTATTGGATTTTGAGTTGCGAGTACCAAAAACGGTTCATCAAGTAAATATGTGTTTTCAGCGATCGTGACCTGTCTTTCCTGCATAGCTTCAAGCAGTGCACTTTGAACTTTAGCAGGCGCTCGGTTGATTTCATCAGCTAGAATAAAGTTGCTGAAAATTGGACCTTTTTTTATTGTGAAATTTCCGTCCTTCTGATTGTATATCATAGTTCCGATTAAGTCCGCCGGCAGCAAATCGGGTGTAAACTGAATTCTTTGAAATCCGGCGTTCATAGATTGAGCAAGTGTTTTAATAGCAAGTGTTTTTGCCAATCCGGGAACACCTTCTAAAAGAACGTGACCGTTTGAAAGCAGCCCGATTACAAGTCTTTCGAGCATCGAAGTTTGACCGACTATAACTTTTTTTACTTCATTAAAAAGAACGTCGATAAATTCGCTTTCGCGTTTAATTTTCTCGTTTAGTTCTGTTATCTCCAATTTATTCCCTCAGATTTATTTAAAAGCAATGGTTTTCTACAAAGTTTATACTAAAATGTTTCAGACGAACGATTATAAAATAAAGTTTACGGCTGGTGAAAATTTACAAAGAATAGATTTAGGAATATCTCATCTTCAAAAAGTGTTATGATTTCACAAGATTTCTCTGCCTTAAAACTTCGTACAAAATTATCCCTGCCGAAACCGATACATTAAGCGACTGAATTTTTCCAAGCATCGGAATTTTTACCAGAAAGTCACAATGTTCCTCTATTATCGGTCTCAATCCTTTTTCTTCGTTTCCGAGAACAATTCCAAGAGGAATATTAAAATCAGCATCGGAATAAAATTTTTCTCCTTTTAAGCTTGTACCGACAATCCAGCAGTTGTTCCGTTTAAGATCCTCGATAACATGTCCCAAATTTTTTACCCGGGAAATTTTTAGATGGTTTACGGCACCCGCCGATGTTTTATGAACCGCATCAGTTATAGGTGCGCTGTTATGAATAGTCGTAAAAATTCCATCAACTCCGCACGCCTCGGCTGTTCTTAAAATTGCACCAAGATTATGCGTATCCTGAATTGAATCAAGCAGAAGAAAAAGCTGATTTGTTTTACCGGAAACTGCATCAATTATCTCTGACGGCTCATAATAAGTAATATCACTTATGATTGCCACGACGCCTTGATTGTTATCTTTGTTGTCATATTCTTTGAATTTTGCAGGAGGAAGTTTTCTTACTTTGATTCCATGTTTTTTCGCAGCGATAATAATCGTATCGATAATTTTGCCGGATTGATTAAGCGCAATTATTACTTGATCAATCTCAATATTTGAATTTATAGCTTCAAGGACGGGTTTTCTTCCGAATATCTTTTTCATTTCGGAATTATTTTAATTTGTTGATTAGTGAATCAATGTCAGAAAGATTTACTTCTTGCTGCTCCCCATTCTTCATATTTTTCAAAACCGCTGATCCTCTTTGATATTCTTCACCGCCAAACATAATTACATTTATTGAATTCAATCGGTTTGCTTCTCTCATTTGTGCTTTAACGCTTCTGCTCTGGTAATCAAATTCAACTTTTAAATTTCTTTCTCTCAGTAAATTACCAAATGCAGCAGTTTCGTTCTCAAGCTCTTTATCAATTCTTACTACATAAACGTCAATGCATGTTTCGGGTAGTTGAAGTATTCCTTCGTTCTGGCAAGCAAGCAGAATTCTTTCCATACCGGCAGCAAACCCGACCCCGGGGATTTTTCGCCCCCCAAGTTGCTCCGATAAAAGATCGTAACGTCCGCCGCCGCAAAGTGCAGACTGAGAGCCAACGCTTCCGCTTAATATCTCGAAAGTAGTGTTTGTATAATAATCCAAACCTCTGACCAAAACAGGATCAACCTCAAACGGTACTTGGGCTGCGAGAAGAATCTGTTTAACCTTCTCAAAATGTTCGAGACTAACGTTGTCGAGATACTCTATCAAAAGCGGAGCATTTTTCATGATCTCGCTGTCGCGTTCATCCTTGCTGTCGAAGATTCTTAGAATGTTTGTTTCGTATCTTTTTTTGCTGTCCTCTGATAGATCTTTAATTTTATCCGAAAGATATTCACGTAATATTTTCTTATAATTTTCCCGGGATTCAGGAACACCTAGACTATTAATCTTCACAGAAACATTTTTTAGTCCAAGTATTTTAAAAATTCTGTAACATATCAATATCATCTCGGCATCAAGTGCAGGATGCATGCTTCCCAAAGCTTCCGCACCAAATTGATGAAATTGTCTCAGTCTCCCAGCCTGTGGTCTTTCTTGCCTGAACATCGGCGAAATGTAATAAAGCTTATTTAATCCAAACTGTTTATCCAGCGAATGTTCAAGAACCGCACGCACGACGGAAGCCGTCATTTCCGGTTTTAGACTTATACTTGTTTCACTTCTGTCTTTAAAAGTGTACATTTCTTTGCTGACAATATCCGTCGCTTCACCTATTCCTCTTGAGAAAAGTGCGGTTTCCTCAAAAATAGGTGTTCTTATTTCATTGTAATTAAAATTTTCTAATTCATTTCTTACCAGTTTCTCAAGAAACTGCCACTTTTCAATTTCACCTGGCAGAATGTCCTTCGTACCGGTAATTGCTTTAATCATGATAACCTTAAAATATTTTTCAGCTTAGGTGGAAATATTTATTTTCTTCTTCAACAAAAATGTTGTAGATCTCGTCACTAGATTTTGCATCTCTCAAAGCATCACGAAATTCCTCGTGATTCATCATCCTGGAAATTCTGCTCAACAGTTTTATATGAGGTCCCACCATATTTTCTTTCCCGACTAAAAGGAAGAACAAATTAACGGGTTTACCGTCCAAAGAATCAAAATCAACAGGCTCCTCTTTTTTTCCAAATGCGGCAATAATAGAATTTACTCCGTTAGTTTTGCTGTGCGGAATTGCAAATCCTAATCCAACTCCGGTTGACATTATATTTTCACGTTCTTTAACCGACTCGCGCACAAGCTCAAGATCAACAACTCTATCATCTCCCCTTAAAAGATCAACAAGTTCATCGATAATTTCTTCTTTCGAGTCAGCTTTCAGTTTTGCAGTAATATGTTCGGGTCTTAGGATATTGGATATTTTCATAATTGGAAATAATATTTTGAATTTCGTTAACTGTCAAAGTTAACCAAGCACTTGTTTATTATCAATTTTAATATGTCTTTTTAATTTGAATCAGTTAGTTATCTCATTAAGAATCAAAATAACATCATCAAAAGTCTTTTTTATCTTCTTTTTTCCTTGTTTGGCTTAATAGTATGAATTATTTTGGAAATGCACATAATTATGATTTTTATAGAAAGTTGAGGTTTAAATGGATATTCAAGACAAAAAGGTTCTTGTTCTCGGCGGATGGGGACTTGTCGGCAACGCTGTTACAAGAAAACTGGTTGCTGAAAAGCCGAAACAGATTATTGTAACTTCATTAAGAGAGCACGAAGCAAAAGAACATGTTGAAAATTTAAAAGAGGAATTTCCGGACTTACCCGATGATTATTTTATCCCTTGGTGGGGGAATATTTTTGTAAGAAATGATTTCAAAGATATGGACAGACTCGAGATTCTGGTCGATCCCGAAAAACGTCAGATTTTAATGCATGATTCTATGGATGAACTGACGGAAGATGTATTGCAGGCTTCCTCAATTTACCAATTGATTGCAACTCACAAACCCGATATTGTAATTGACTGTATAAACTCTGCGACAGGAATTGCTTATCAAGATATTTATACAACTTACAGGAACATAAAAAAAATTCTTAAAGAAAAACCCTCGGCAGAGGTCATTGCGGACGAGACCGAGAAACTATTGTGTACGCTTTATATTCCACAATTGATACGACACATTCAGCTGCTTTACGGATCAATGCAGGCAGCCAAAACAAAAATTTATATGAAGGTCGGAACAAGCGGTACGGGAGGCATGGGTTTGAACATTCCCTATACACACAGTGAAGAAAAACCTTCGCGCGTTCTTTTGAGTAAATCCTCAGTAGCCGGCGCTCACACATTGCTTCTTTTTTTGATGGGAAGAACCCCGGAGGGACCTATCACAAAAGAAATAAAACCTACTGCTGCAATTGCATGGAAAAAAATTCAATTTGGTGAGATTAAAAAAGGCGGTAAACCTGTTCCGTTGGTAGAAGTTAAACCGGAGGATGCCGTAAAGTTGGAAGGGAAATTAAAACTGAAACTTGATAAAGAATTCCCTTCAACTGGTAAGAATTTTGAAGCAGTTTATATCGACACAGGTGAGAACGGAACATTTTCAAGAGGAGAATTTGAAGCGATTACCTCACAAGGACAGATGGAGTATGTTACGCCAGAAGAAATTGCGCAGGATGTTATTTACGAAATCCGCGGGGGAAATACAGGACACGATATAATTAATGCACTCGACAACGCAACGCTGGAACCAACTTACCGTGCCGGATTTATGCAGCACTATGCTGTTGAAAAACTTCAGGAACTTGAAGATCTTCATCAAAAAGAAAGTATCGCTTTTGAATTATTAGGTCCTCCGAGACTTTCAAAACTTTTATACGAAATTCATTTATTGAAGATGTTCTGCAACAACAATTTTGAAAGAATAATAAAAGAATCACCGGAAAATCTTTCCAAGGGATTAACTAAAATTATTGAGGAAAATCATCAACTTAGAACGGAAGTTATATCAATTGGAATTCCGATTCTGGTAGCTGACGGGAAATCCCTTATCCGCGGTAACGTTATGAAAATACCTCCTTATCGTGGTGAAACAGAACTTGATATTACTCCAGATAAGATCGATTTGTGGGCAAAGGACGGATGGGTTGATCTCCGTGTAAATAATATGGAAAAATGGCAAAGCAGAATAAAAGCAATTATGGATCAAGCAAATTCGATCGCTCCTGACGACACAAGTTCGATGCATGTACGCAACAAGGCATACTGGAGCAATTTTGAAAAAATTGATATCGGTAAAGTTGTAGGCTGGATTTTCATTTTTGAAGAACTAGGCTCTAGGATGAAAGCCTAGTTAATTACAAATAGGCTGTACAAAATCTCTTAGTTGAAATTTAATTTCTAATTTGGGAAAAGTATGTTGAGATTAGTTTTTGTAAAAATAATTAAGATTAGTACAGCCTCTATTTTTTGAAATCACAATACAAAACCTATTTCATTTCTTGCAACTGATTTAAATCATTCCTTATTGTTAATTGGTAAAAGATTAACTTGTTCGCATCATATCGCCCTAGTTTGAGGCGAGTTTGATCGATTTAATAATCTTGATAAGTCAGTTTCAGATTTCGGTCAATTTGTGAACTTTCAATTCGAACAAGCCTTCAATACGTTTGAATGTATTCTTAAATCGGTCGGTCTCCATATGAGTTTGGAGGTCTTCTTCTGTTTCCCAATTTTCATAGAGCATTAGAATATTCGGATCATCGTTATCGCGGTAAAAAGTATAATCAACACATCCTTTTTCATTTTGCGTAGGCTCAACTAGACTTAATAATTCTTCTTTTACTCTATCCGCTTGTTCGAGAAGTTTGAATTCGGCTATAATAGTTACGTATTGCATAGTTACTCCACCGGGAAGATTCTTTTAATATGTCTTTCCAAAATGTTTTCTTCAACATTTACTGCAATTTGTTCTTTGTTCTTGTTAAGGGCATCAATATATCTATCACCTAATTCCGCTGCAATTTTGTAACTGACGTGCAGCATTTGTCTAAAATGCTTATTGTATTTATCATTTGATAAATCGTGACGCAATGTTTGCGCAAACTTATTTCCGTCCCAGCGTTTTACTTCGTCGGGTGATGGAAGTAATTTTGAATCAATATCTATGACTGTTTTGTATGGACCGCAAAGTTCGTCAAATCTTTCAAAAGCCTTCGAATAAATTTCTTTTGCCATTTCAAGTCCGTCGCCTTCGGAAGCGGCTAAACCGATTAATTCTTCGAGCCAGGTTGTGCCCGCAGTTTTAATATGCAGCCCGGCATTAAATTTTTTGAGAGCATCTTTTATCGGTTTGTAAATGGAAAACTTATCACTCCCCGAATGAACACTGAGTTTCAAATCTTTTGGCAGATCAAAAATTTCTACTGCTTTAGCAATCACCATTAAATCAAGTTCAAATTCTTTTTTGAATCTTTCTACATCTCCGACGTAATCAACTCCCTTATTAAATCTACCGGAAAATTTGGGGGCGATTGTCTGCGCCGGTATTTTTTCTGAAGCGATTGCAGAGAGTATAAAAAATAATTCGGACGGACTTTGAGGCTCATCGGTTTCGTCCATCGAAACTTCAGTAACAAAATTACCTTTCCCTTTCAACTTTTCAATTTTTCTATAAATTTTACCGGCTTGTTTAACGGCTGTTAAATATTTTTTACCGGCGCTTTCTATTGTCTTTTCCGTAACAATAATTCTAAGTGAGGAATTTGGTAATTCTAACTCTCCAACAAACTTTTTATTTTCTGAAAGAAATTTTTCAAGGTCTTCATTTTCAGGAGAGATGCCGATCGAGTCAGCAACATCAATCGTATAAAAATCGGATGAATCTATAAACAGTTCCACCATGTCAATTCCAATATGATCGGCATCAACAAAATAATTTTCTTTCCAGTTTAAATTCTTCACTGCTTCGTCAGCTTTCAACCTTGTATTCGATGGTTGACTGTGAATTATTTGATGTTCTCTGTATGATTTATTCCAAACGGGAGTAATATCAACTCCTAATTCTTTTGCATCGATAATTGCTTTAAGTTGTGCTTCAGCTTGGTGACCAAATCTATCACCAACTCCCATCGAATATCTGCCAAGGTTTTTCATTTTTTATAAACCGTAATTTTCTGTGCTTAATACATTTTTACCGATGATGTCATCCCAACTATAGATTTGGAATGTTTTGTCGTCGGACATTGCTACAAACATACCATTCGGAAATTTTGGTCCCAAATTTACATTAGTAGCTTCAGAACCATCACTGTTATTTGTCATCGTATTAACAATTTTTACCAATTTATGTTGGTGCGGTTTTGCCGGTTCATTATCTTCAGGGTCTTCGGGATCAACAATTGCCGGGGTTCCCTCTCTTAAATAAATTCGAAATCTGTTTGCCGATTGATCAGAGACTAAAATATAACCTGTTCCCTCTCCGGTCGGGTAAATACAAATGCCTTCGTTATCTTCCCAATAATCTTTTGTATCAATAATTCCAAGTTCTTTATCGGCATCCGGAGCCGAAGGATCGGCATTATATTTCCTAACGCCGAATTGTTCATCCGAATAATAGACATAACCTAATTGGTCATCAACCGCAATAGCTTCAACTTCTTTTATTCCGCTGAAATTACCGAAACGTCTTACCACTTCGCCAATTATATTTCCGTTTCCGTCATCTTTAAGAAGAAACTGCCACAAGTAGTTTTCGGTTGAACCTTCTTTGGGACTTACAATTGCAAATATCGCACCGTCACTTGGCCGCTTGTAAAGACTAATACCCATCGGTGCAACCAAACCTTCGGCTTGTATTCCTCCGTTGTCAATAGCTTTCATATCAGGCAGACTGAAAACTCTAAGTTTATTATCATATCTTTCTGTTAGAACTGCAATATCAATTTCTTCACCATTCAATATGAATCCGTATTCAACATCCACATTATTGGGACGATTTATATTTCTAATTGTTTTTTCTTCTATAACATTTCCATCTAAATCAAATACATACAAAGCTCCGTCCTCGTCTTTATCCGTTCCTAAAATTAAACTCTGAGAAACATCATTTGGGTTAATCCAAATTGCCGGGTCATCGGTATCCCACTTAACAGTATCTGTAACAGTAACCGGCTCAACTACATCACTGCATTCTTGAGGAGGATTGGTGCATCCTATCATTAAAAGCAGAAATATGCTTAAAATAAATAATCCAAGATTATTTGTTGATTTCATCATATTATATCCTCACTTAAAGTTTATTGTTAATCATTAAATCTGTTCAAAAATATCTTTATTGAAAAAAAACAAAGTTTTTATTTGTATAGACAAATATACAAAAACAAAAAAAATCTCACAAATTTAAGAAACGATATCGTTGATAAAGCACAGCGCTTCCAAAGAAGCGCTGCTATAACCAAACAAAGGAAGGGAGGAAATTTTACATATTAAATTTAACACCTGCTTGCAGCCACCAAGAGTAAAATTCTCGTTGTATAGGTCTATTTTCTTTACCCATATAATAGATAAGCGGTGCATTGTTTAGGTTCACTAATTGTAAATAAACACTCAAACCGTTATAAACTTCTTGGTTTGCCGAGAAATCAAATTGGATGTGATCTTTGTAATAAACATCATGGTCAGCATCTTCACCTACTTCAAAAATAAAACTATCCTGATAGTTAACACTAAATTGTGCGGTAAAACCATACTTCTGGTAACTTAATGCAAAGTTAGCTGTTGTACCAGCTTGTCCCGGTAATGTTGCATTTTCTCTTCCTGGCAAATCTGCTTCAGATTTAGCATATGTAAAGTTTGCATATACACCAAATCCATCAAGAAATCCCGGCAAGAAATTAAGCTGCTGCTGCCAGTTAACCTCAAAACCATAAAGAGTTGCTGGATCCGCTCCATCGGGCTGCCAAGGTTGGAAGACTTCATAACCGTCATATATTCCACCTTCTTGTTCAATGGCAGTCGGGAAGATCACGTCATTTAATATTTTATAGAACACGCCACCCGAAACGACACCGATACCTGAGAAGTAATGTTCTGCCAATAAATCAAATCCATATGCCGTTGTAGGAACTAAGTCTGCATTGCCCCTTTCAATTTCTTCATCTTCATGCAAAACAACACTGAAAGGAACCATGTGTTCGTAATGCGGTCTTGCTAACCCGCTTGTAAAAGCTGCACGGATTTTTGTTTGATCTGAAATATTATATTTTAAGTGGAGCGAAGGGAGTATATGATTATGTGATTTATCGGCGGCAACTTTTTTAGTTCCTACATATTCGCCTTCGTCATCAAATTCAACTTCATTACCATTGTAAGATGTTTTTGAAATTTCATCCCTTACTCCGGCAAGAATTGTAAGTTTATCGAGATTAATAGTAGTCATTAAATAGAACGCATAAATATCTTCGGTTGCATCATAGGTTGCGGCATCAGAGTCTTCACGACTTATTTCGCCCACAAAATCGCCGTCTTTATTTTTGTTGAAGAAATCTTCCATTTTATCGACATCAATAAGAGGACCGAAGTTATAGTTCCCGTCAAGTAAAGCAGATTCGCTTCCTGAAATAAATTGACTCATAAGTAAATCGTCATCACCGTCCCATTCATAAACCCAAATTTTTTCATTGCGGTCTTTTTGTTTCATGGAAATTTTACTACCGAGTTTAATTTCGGCTTGATTACCGAAAAAATTATATGGAATTTTAAAGTTAGCCATACCAATAATGTCTTTATTTGTTGTAAGGTTATCGTGATATTCCATATCATCCAAAACAAAATTATCCGGGTTTCGGTAATAATCTTCATCTAAATTTTTGAAAGAAAATTTTGGATTATCAGGATCAGAAACGTTCCATTTTATATCAGGAGTTTCATCCATTTCAAACTTAGGTTCAAAATGTCGATTTTCTTTTTCTTGTGCATAGTTATAAGATAAAGCATAATCGAGTGTTAAGGCACTGAAATGATTTTCACCCTTGAACATTACACTGTAAAGTGTCGCTTCTTGATCCCTTGCTTTCATTTCGTGAGCGATTTCGGCTTCCACGCCGTCAGTTGCAGATAGGAATCCATCCGGCTCAACGGTAATTTCATTTCTGCTTTCGATATCTAAATAGTTATTATAGATTGCTTTTAATGAATACGAATTATCATTATCAGGTCTATAGTCAAAACTTGTAGAAAAACCTAAGCGATCTCTTTTGATATCATAATTTCTTAGCGATAGGTTTTCCAATGCCCAGGGGATTTCGTTTTCATCTTCATCTTCGACATTACCCCATTCCATTTCATTGTTATGCGAACCCCGATCGTTTGTTAAATAACTTGCTCCGAACATGATACCAAAGTTTTTCTCTTCACCTAACCTTGTGCCGTAATTAACGGATCCTTGATAAATGCCCTTACTCGAGAGATCGGAATAGCCGCTTCCTGCTGTTGCGTTAAGCACAGGCTTTTCATAATCAAGTGCGCTTTTAGTTATTAAATTAACTGCTCCTCCAATTGCATTACCATCCATATCAGGTGTAATGGCTTTAATAACTTCAATGGATGAGAGTTGGTCCGAAGGAATGATATCCATCTGAGTAGTTCGTTCACCGCCTTCCGGTGATGGAATATCCTCGCCGTTAACCTTCATTGCGTTCATGTTTGTGGCGGTTCCTCTAATTTGTACGTAACGACCTTCACCCTGATCTCTCTGAATTGAAACCCCGGGCAGACGCTGCAGAGCCTCGGCAGAGTTGATATCAGGAAACTTTTCTATCTGTTCCTCGGCAACAACATTTTTAATATTCTCGGCAGATTTTTGAACACTCAGAGCTTTAGTCTGACCCTGAGCAAGTCCTAAAATCGTTACTTCCTGCATTTTAATTTCACTAGCTTTGATGGCCATATTCTGATTTACCGTATAACCCTCCTCCCCAACGGTTATGTCAATAACCGAATCCTCAAAGCCTATGTAAGAAACTTTGAGTTTATAATTACCAGGCGGGACGTTTGCAATACGGTAAATTCCGCTTCTGTCTGTTGCGGCTCCATATGAAGTTCCTTCCAGCATAACATTGGCTCCGGGCAAATATTCGCCAGTTGCTGTATCTGTTACACGACCGGTTATTGTAGCGTTCTTTTGTGCTGTTAAAGATATCGGACTTGTTAAGAATAAAGCCAGAATGAACAATAAGAGTAATCCGAAACCTCGCTTCTTAAAAAAAGAAATTCTTGGTTCCATTGCTTCCCCTTGTTAAGTGATTATTATTTTTAATTAATTAAGGTAGTTAGCCTTCATTATGAGCGGTTAATTTTTATTTAAAGCAATCGATATCTACAGCTTGCGTTAATCACTTTCTTAGTTCGCTATTTTGTATCTATTAATTCTTTCTGAAATTAATAGGAATAATATTTTAATGAATTTTCTTTTTACTCTTATTTCCGAATTGTTATCAAATTATAATGTTTTTGTTAAGTGCCCTTTTCTTTTTTTAGTTGTTCTTATATTATTTTGTTCTTGAATATTGATAAATTATTTCACCTTCCTTATTAACGAAAGAAATAATCAGTTCATTATCTTTAACCGTACAAAGTGAAAAACCGGAATCTGAACTTGTGAATATTTGTCCTTCCGCAATATGTTTCTCGTCGATTTCTCTTGTTTGCGAAGCTGAAGTATTTACGAAATAATCTACATTAGAACCTTCTACTTGAAGGTGTTGAAAATTGTGTATATGTCCGCTTACAGCAAAATCTACATTATATTTATCAAGCAGCGGCTGGAGTCGTTTCTGTAAATCCGTACGTTCAATGTCATCTTTATAAGTGCCTGCATAAACCGGGTGGTGCCCCATAGCAATTTTCCATTTTGCATCAGATTCTCTCAAAGTGGTTTCCAGCCATTCTAATTGTTCTTCAATGGAAAGTTTTCCTCCGTCTGGATATTCTTCCGGATTATTTCTGTATTTGTCGATTAGTGATGGCGTATCAATCCAAAGGATCAATACTTCAGTATTATCCGTAGCTCTAAAGGTTTTAGAGTAATACTTTGCAGGCATTATCCAACGACGGCTTACATTTGTATAATCCACTACTGCCTGTGTGTTGCCTTCATATTCGTGATTACCAAGCACGGGATACCAAGGAATCATTAGTTCGGGATGTTTATAAATCCATTCAAAATTTGTTTCCCACAATGGATCATCAACTGACTTAACACCTAAAAAGTGATGCACATCTCCAATGGCTGCAACGAACTCAAGATCTGAAACTTTAGTAACTACGCCCATCATTTCAGCAACAGGCTTTTGCTCATAATAACCGTTACGACCCAAATCACTCGCCATCATAAAAGTAAAATGTCCGTCAAATGCCGCTAATTTCTCAACATCTTTAGGAACAACGCTTTCACCCGGCAAGTTTACTGTCTGTGCTGTAATTGTTACAGTTAAGAATAAAACTACAAGTAGTAGCGATTTTAATTTATCGATTAACATAAATCCTCCTATAAAAAATTTTCCATATAATTTGACTAACTATAATTTTCTGC
>JAGFIY010000029.1 GCA_024103215.1 Melioribacteraceae bacterium
GAGCCGGTTAACAATGTCTATCAAGGAATTGATTGGGCAAGAACAATTAGACCAAAAAACCTATAAGGTGAATTATGGGACGAGCATTAATAATTATTTTGTTTGGTACAATGTCATTTTATTTAATGGCAAATCTATCAACAAATGAAAGACTAAATACAGCCCTCGAGAGTTCTGTTACATATTTCAGCAAAACACAGGCAAGGAACATCGCTAACAGCGTAGTTCAAATGCAGATTTCTAAATTAGCTGATAGTACCGATTATAGAGTCCCTAATGAAACAAGTACATCCATGTTCAATGGAACCGGGTATTATATGATAAAAGATACAACAATCGGTACAACGAACTTAATAAAAGTGAGAGCCAGAGGTGTATATTTCGACGAGCAATACGTTGCCGAAGCAATTGTTGAACCGGCTTCATCAGGTTTTACACCAGCATCGGTTTTAGCTGCTATTACTACGAATAATCCAGTAAGAACACTCGGTACTCTCGTTGTTGATGGACGAGAACACGATATAGACGGAAATTTAGTTGCAAACAGCGGAACATTAGGACTCTGGACGACTAGTAGCTATAGTCGAGGTGGAAACTCGAAAGTAGGAGGAACCACTGGCGGAAATGATTATGAACCTGATAGAAGATATGAGTCCGGTACAGTTGCTACAAATCAGACTTATCCCGGCGGATTTCCTACTTCGCCTGATTCCATTCTTGGCGGAAGTGCAGAAGGATTCCCTCCAGGTTACTTAAAAGCAATTGCTCAATCCGGAGCGAATGGAAGCCAATACACTACAAATCCCAATACATTAACTACACCATTAAAAGGGGTTACTTTTGTAGAGTTACCTGACGGAGGGACTTGGAACCCTGCAAACATAACTGGCGAAGGCATCTTGATAGTTCATAATTCAAACTTAAATGCAGCAATAAAGAATATTAATCACGGTACTTTTAAAGGATTGGTAATTGCAGATGACATCATACATATACATAACGACATTATCGGTGCAGTAATTGCCCTATCCCCCTCCCCTTCAGATGGAAATTGTATCGGTAACGGTCAAGGCAATGTACTATATTCCTCAGAGGCTATTCAAAATGCAACAGGTAAGGCATTAGGTGGTGGAACACCAAACAATTATGGTTTTGCCGCTACAAGACTTTCGCTTAGAAGTTATTACGAATAAACAAAATTTATCAATCGGTATTTAAAATAAATAAGGCGCTCTCGGTTAAGCGCCTTTTTGTTTACGTGGGCAGAGACGGAATCGAACCGCCGACACAAGGATTTTCAGTCCTTTGCTCTACCGACTGAGCTATCTGCCCAAAAAACAAGTCCAAATATAATTTTTAATAGAATATTATCAAAATAATTTTTCTTTTGTTCTTTTCTCATCTTGAGATGAAATAATAATAAGATTCGCTTATCTTAAAAAGATATTGTATATTATAATTAGTTATATTAGATAGTTATAGTCAAATTTGGAAAACTTACAATCGATATTTATGCGAACAAATAAAAATCCATTCCCCTATCGTTTTGCAGTATGTATTATTACTTTATTCTTATTTTCAGTTCCAATCTTTTCCCAAAATAATTTATTCCTACAATATAATCTTGAAACGTTCACTACCTCTGACGGACTCCCCCAAAATTCTGTCGAGGCAATTCTTCAATCTTCCAATTATTATTTATGGCTTGGTACTCAGGAAGGAATTGCAAAATTCGATGGTTATCAGTTCCAAATATTTAACAAGAAAAATACTGAGGCGATTAAGCATAATTATTTCTCCACAATATTTGAGGATTCGCAAGGGAATATATGGCTTGGTACAATCGGCGGCGGGTTAGTCAATTATAACGGTGTTGAGTTTAAATCATACACTATTGAAGATGGCCTTCCAAGTAATTTTATCCGATCGGTTGCGGAAGACAGATTCGGGGCACTGTGGATAGGAACCGATAATGGTCTAAGGCTCTTTTATGAAGGGAAATTGATTGAGCCTGAAACACAAGTATTTAAGGAAGCTAATATTCATTCAATCATAAGAGATAAAAATGATCAAATGTGGCTCGATGTTGAAGGGATCGGACTCTTTGTTTTAGACACAGCAATTGTAAGGAGATACACTTTTTTAGATGGTCTTCCAAAGACATCGATCAATAAAATTTTTAATGCATCTGACGGTTCAATTTGGATTGGAACAAATGGGAGCGGTTTGGTACAAATTAAAGATGATGAAATAACAATAATAGATGAAGCAAGTGGATTAGCTGACGATATCATTACCGCAATATATGAGGACGATAAAGGTTTTCTGTGGATTGGAACAAATCGCGGTGGGGTTAATATTATTCAAGAGGGAAAGGTTATTAACCATCTTTATAAAAATTTCGGACTTACAAACGGAAGAATTAGGTCAATATATCAAGATAGCGAAGGCTCAGTTTGGATTGGCACAAACGGCGGCGGGTTAGCTAAATGCAGTGAGGGGAAAGTAAGATCTTATACGTCAATAAACGGTTTGTGCTCTGATAACATACAAGCTGTTTTTCAGGATTCAAAAGGAAACGTTTGGATCGGAAGCGATGCAGTGGGGGTTGCAAAATATTCAAATGATGTATTTTCTTGTTATTCGACAGAATTTGAATTAAAAAATAGTCATATTCTTTCCATTGCCGAAACTCGTGATGGTTCGATCTGGTTTGGAACAAACGGCGGTGGTTTAAATAGGATAGATGGTGAAAGAACTACCGTATACAACACAAGTAATGGACTATCGAGCAATCAAATTCGTTCAATGCTGACCGACAAAGACGGAAATCTCTGGATAGGGACAAATGGCGGCGGTGTGATGATGTATGATGGTAATCTATTTAAAACATACGATAGATCGAATTCCGGGCTTCCTTATGACAGGGTATATGCAATTTGTGAGGATAGTTCAGGTGCAATTTGGTTCGGGACTTACGGCGGCGGTTTGGCAAAACTATCTGACGGGACTTTTTCCTCTTACTCAATCAGTGACGGTCTAAGCAGTGATTTTATTCTCTCACTTAATACACTAAAAGACGGATCAATTTGGATCGGTACCTCGGGAAACGGGATTATTCGTTTTAAAGACGGTAAATTTAAAGAAATTAGCTCAATTAACGGACTATTCGATGATTCGATATTTACAATTCTTAACGACGGAATCGGTAATTTCTGGATGACCTGTAATTATGGAATTTTTAAAGTATCAATCGATGAATTAAACGCTTTTGCCGACGGTTTGAGTAATTCTATAACTTCCACTGTATTTACTCAAGCCGATGGAATGAATTCAAACGAGTGCAACGGGGCTTTTCAACCTTCATCATGGAAGTTAATTAACGGTGAATTATGGTTCCCGACAATTGCAGGAATTGCTGTCATCGATCCGCAAAATATAATTTACAATGAAAATCCACCTCCGGTGATACTCGAAAGCGTTATCTCAAACGATTCATCTTATTTGGTATCTACTCCTATGCTGAATTTTTCTGCATCGGAGCGAGAGATTGAAATTCATTATACAGCCCTAAGTTTCAACGCACCTCAAAAAATTCAGTTCAAATATAAGTTGGAAGGATACAGTCCGGAATGGCGAAGTGTCGGCACGAGGCGACAAGCATATTTTACCAACCTTCAGCCAGGTGATTATAAATTTACTGTCATCGCAGCCAATAGTGATGGCGTTTGGAATTATGAGGGCGCTTCGATTAGTTTTAGCATTGAACCATATTTTTATGAAACCATTTGGTTTTACGGAAGTTTAGCAGCACTTGTGCTTTTAATTGTTTTCGCAGGTTACCGATATAAGGTAAATACCTATAAACGTCAAACAAAAATTCTTGAACGAAGAGTTGATGAAAGAACTAAGGAACTTCAAAAAGAAAAAGATAATCTCGCTCAGGCAGAAGAGAGATTTAGATCTGTTGCCGAATCTGCAAGTGACGCCATAATTGGATTTGATAAAAACGGTAAAGTATTTTTTTGGAATAATAGTGCCGAGGATATTTTCGGCT
This sequence comes from Melioribacteraceae bacterium, assembly GCA_024103215.1. GTDB lineage: Bacteria > Bacteroidota > Ignavibacteria > Ignavibacteriales > Melioribacteraceae > JAGFIY01. Next base: position 4,058 of record JAGFIY010000029.1, read on the forward strand.
ATTCAAAACGACAGGCAATAGGAAGCAATTTTTCAAGATTTATTCCTGACCAGAACGCAAAAACTCACGGTGAAAGTTTTGATATTCAAAAACTTCTCAAAAACGAATTTGATAGATCCGTCAAGGAATTGATCGGTTTGGCATCAAACGGGAAGCAACTTGATCTCGGTGTTTCGTTCTCAAGTTGGGTCGCAGATAATGAAATATTCTTTACTGCGATCGTACGTGATATAACCCTTAGAAAACAAGCAGAAGAAGCATTAAGAAAAAATGAAGCAAAGTTGAAAGAACTTAACGAAAGCAAGGATAAATTTTTCTCAATTATTTCTCACGATTTAAAAAGTCCGTTCACATCACTTGTGGGATTTTCTGAATTTCTCGTGCACGAATTGGACAATCTTTCGATCGAAGAAATAAAAGAATATGCCGCAAGCATCCATAACTCGGCTACAGGTGTGCTAAGACTACTAGAGAACTTGCTGCAATGGTCAAGATTTCAGAGTGGCAAGATCGATTTTAATCCGGAAAACGTAGAGATAAAACCGTTGGTTGACGATATTTTTGAGTTATATAAAATTTCTGCAAAAAATAAGGGTATTGAGTTAATAAATGCCGTCGGTGACAATTTGCCTGTTTTTGTGGATAAAAATATGATAAACACGGTCCTAAGAAATTTAACTGCTAACGCCATTAAATTCACAAAACGTGGAGGTAAGGTAAGTATCTATTCGGAACTTAAGGATAGAGTAAATATAATTGTTGAAGATACAGGTATCGGAATTACTAAAGAAAATATGCAAAAATTATTTAAGCTCGATACACATCATACAACTGCCGGTACAAATAATGAGCAAGGAACAGGTTTGGGATTAATTATCTGCAAAGATTTTGTTGAAAAGAATAAAGGAACAATTAGAGTAGAAAGTCAGCCTGATATTGGAACAAGATTTATTATCGAGTTTCCACGAAAAAATAATTAAAAAACAAAAGTTTATTTGATCATCTTTAAAATAAAACGGGATTTACACATTATGAAAATCCCGTCTTTTAATTTTATCATTGAATGCTTCTAAATACTTTTTACATTACCAAAGCCATAACTGCTTTCTGAACGTGAAGTCTGTTTTCAGCTTCATCAAAAATTACTGAATTCTCAGAATCAGCAACTTCGTTCACAACCTCATCTCCTCTATGTGCTGGGAGACAGTGCATAAATAGATAATCATCTTTTGCGTTTTTAACAAGTTCGGGGTTAACTTGGTACCTAGCAAATTTTGCTTTCCTTTCAGCAGCCTCTGCTTCCTGTCCCATAGATGCCCAAACGTCAGTGTAGACAATATCAGCATTTTTTACCGCAGCGATCGGATCATCCGTAATTTCGATTTTACTGCCCATATATTTAGCATACTCTTTCGCTGTTTTAACTATATCTTCATTTGGTGTGTATCCCGAAGGTGAAGCAATCGTAAGATCCATACCCACCTTAGAACATCCGTAAAGCATTGAATGAGCCATGTTGTTTCCGTCACCAATGTAAGCCCACTTAAGACCTTGAAGTTTACGTTTCTTTTCAAGTACCGTAAACAAATCAGTAAGAACCTGACAAGGATGAAGTAAATCGGTTAATCCATTTATAACTGGAATTGTTGCATAGTGAGCGAGATCAACCACATCCTGGTGAGAAAATGTTCTTATCATAATTCCGTCGAGATAACGGGAAATAACCTTCGCAGTATCGTGGATGTTTTCGCTTTTTCCCAATTGAAGATCGTTTGGACCAAAGTACATACCTATTCCACCGAGTTGATAAATTCCCGCCTCAAAGGAAATTCTTGTACGCGTAGAAGGCTTAGAAAATATCATGCCTAAAGTTTTGCCTTCCAAAATTCTGTGAGGTTCTCCCATCAAGTGTCTTCGTTTAAGATCTTTCGCAGTTTCAAATATTTGATACATCTCTTCCAACGAAAGATCGTTGATGGAAACTAAACTCTTGCCTTTCATATTAACTGCCATTATCTAACTAACCTCCTCATTTTCTTTTATAATTCTTGTTCCACAATTTTCTTGATCAATTTGTTCTTCATTAGTAATTATTGCTTCATTTCCGCAGTGTTCCGCAAAGTCGATTGCAGCAAGAATTTTCGGTCCCATACTTCCCGAACCGAATTCCCCTTTCTCGTAATATTCCTTTGCTTCCTTAACGGTAATTCTATCCAAAGCTTTTTGATCGGGTTTATTGAAATTAATGTACGCTTTTGGGACATCAGTAATAATGAAAAAATTATCTGCGTTAATCTCCCTTGCAAGAAGCGATGATGCAAGATCTTTATCGATTACAGCTTCAATTGCTTCGAGGTAGTTATTTGGGTGACGAAAAACCGGTATTCCTCCGCCGCCTGCGGCGATCACAATATTTCCTTCACCCACAAGATTTTTAACAATATCTTTATTGAAAATATCAATTGGTTTAGGTGAAGCAACAACACGGCGCCAGCCTCTTTTTCTTGCATCTTCCTTGAAAACAAAGTTATTAGTTTTGGCTAGGAGATCCGCTTCCTCCTTCAAAAAGAATGCACCAACCGGTTTAGTTGGATCTTTGAATGCAGGATCATCTCGATCTACCAGAACTTGAGTTACTAATGTAACAACATTCCGTTCCATTCCGGCTTCGTTCAATACATTACGCAACATCCTTTCGATCATATAACCGATTCCGCCTTGGGAATCGGCTACACAAATATCTAACGGCATTTTAGGAATTTTGTATTCCTTATAACCGGCTTCGTTCCGGAGGAGAATATTACCGACTTGAGGACCGTTTCCGTGAGTGATTACAATGTTGTAACCATTTTTCAATAGTCCGATTAACTTAATACAAGTATCGTAAGTATTTTTTTCCTGCTGTTCGATTGTGCCGGTTTCATTACCTCGCAGCAATGCATTTCCGCCGAAAGCAACAACAGCTATCTTGCTCATATAATTCCTTTTTCTTTCAGAACGGATTCTAAAGTTACACTGCCGATTTCTTGAAGTTCATACTGAACTCTTGTGTTAGGTTTATTTATTTTTAGAATTCGACCTAAATCGATAGGTGTTCCGATAACAACAGAATCACAATCCACTTTATTTATTGTTTCTTCAAGATCCTTCATCTGCTGTTCACCATAACCCATAGCCGGGAGAAGAATTCCAATATTCGGATATTTTTCAAAAGTTTCTGTTATTGATTTTACCGTATATGGTCTAGGATCAATAATCTCAGTTGCGCCGTATTTTTCTGCCGCAACGGTTCCTGCACCATAAGTCATTTCACCGTGGGTCAAAGTAGGACCATCTTCAACAACCAAAACTCTCTTTCCTTTTATAACTGAAAGATCGTCAACGTTCAATGGTGATGCGCCTTCTATGATTTGAGCATTGGGATTTACTTCACGGATGTTGTGAATTACCTCGAGAATATCTTCAGCATCTGCTGAATCAATTTTGTTTACAACAGCAACATCAGCCATTCGCAAGCTTGTGTTTCCTGGATAGTAATAAAGCTCGTGCCCCGGTCTATGCGGATCAACTACTGTGAATGTCAGATCAGATTTGTAAAATGACATATCGTTGTTGCCACCATCCCACAAAATAATATCCGCTTCTTTTTCGGCTTCTCTTAAAATTGCTTCGTAATCAACACCCGCATAGATTATTCCGCCCAAAGCGATGTGGGGTTCATACTCTTCAATTTCTTCAATTGTACATTCGTGAGTTTTGAGATCTTCAAGAGTAGCGAAGCGTTGAACTTTCTGTTTTACCAAATCACCGTAAGGCATAGGATGTCTGATTGCAACAACTTTTTTACCTGCTTCGCGGAGAATTTTCACCAGTTTCCTTGAGGTTTGACTTTTTCCGCATCCTGTTCTTACTGCCAGCACAGAGATTACCGGTTTGGTGCTTTTAATTTGAGTTTCGGCACCACCAAGTAGTCTGAACGAAACACCTGCTGCATTTACCATAGATGCTTTTGTCATAACATATTCGAAAGGAACATCTGAATAAGAGAATACAACTTCGTGAACGTCGAATTCTTTTATAAGATCGATCATTTTTGATTCTTCGTAAATTTTGATTCCGTTAGGATACAGTTTTCCTGCTAGTTCAGCGGGGTATTCTCTTCCATCGATGTTTGGAATTTGAGTTGCCGTGAAAGCTACGACATTGTAATCTTCGTTATCTCTGTAGTACACATTAAAATTGTGAAAATCGCGCCCTGCGGCGCCCATAATTAATACATTTTTCTTTGACATAATTTTTCCTTGTTTTTATTCTACGGTTACGCTTTTTGCTAAATTACGCGGTTGGTCAACGTTTAATCCCTTTTTAACCGCGATATGATAAGCAAGAAGTTGGAGCGGAATCACGTTTAATATAGGTGCAAGCAACGGGCATGTGCTTGGTATCTTAATCACGTGATCTGCCATTTTATCTACTTTCTTATCCAGTTCGTTCGCTATTACAATAACTTTTCCTTTTCTTGCTTTTACTTCCTGAATATTACTCAATACTTTTTCGTGAACCGCGTCCAACGGAGCAATAAAGACCACAGGCATATTTTCATCAATTAGCGCAATTGGTCCGTGCTTCATTTCTGCGGCTGGATAACCTTCAGCATGGATGTATGAAATTTCCTTAAGTTTAAGCGCTCCTTCGAGTGCTACCGGGAAGTTATATCCCCTTCCCAAATAAAGAAAATTTGTTGCATTCACGAATTTTTCTGCAAGTTTCTCGATCTTTTTATTTAGTGTAAGAATCTTTGCAATTTTATCGGGAATTAGATCCATTTCCTTTACTAATTTTCTGCCGTCCATGTGACTCATTCGTCTTTTTCGCGCTAAAAGAATAGTAATCAAAGCAAGAACCGATAACTGCGCAGTAAAAGCTTTTGTTGATGCAACTCCAATTTCCGGGCCGGCATGAATATAAACGCCTGCTTCGCTTGCTCTTGCGATTGAACTTCCAACAACATTGCAAATTCCCAGAACTAATGCTCCTTTCTTCTTTGCTTCCTTCAATGCAGCTAAAGTATCTGCGGTTTCACCGGATTGAGAAATAAAAAATATAGTGTCGTTCGGATTGATGATCGGATTCCTGTAACGGAATTCACTTGCATATTCAACCTCTACGGGAATTCCTGCATATTCTTCAATCATATATTCACCTACAAGCGCTGCATGCCACGACGTTCCGCAAGCAGAGATGATAATTCTATCAGATTGGGCAATTCTATCCTCGAAACCTTGAAGACCACCGAGTTTTGAGATACCTTCTTTCTCAAGCAGCCTTCCGCGCAAAGAATTTCTGACAGATTCCGGCTGCTCCATAATTTCTTTGAGCATATAGTGTTGATATCCGCCTTTAGTAATTTCGTCCGCACTTACAGTAATTTCTTCAATTGTTTTATCAAGTTTGTGATTTGCAATTGTCCTTGCTTTAAAACCGTCTTTAGTGATGAGCGCTACCTCGTCATCTTCAAGATAGACAACCCGGCTTGTGTGGGCAATTAATGCATTAACATCCGAAGCTATATAGTTTTCATTTCTGCCGACTCCAATAACAAGCGGTGAACCTTTTTTTGCAACTACTATTTTATCGGGTTCTTTTTTCGAGATAACTGCGATTCCATAAGCCCCTTCAACTTCGTTCAAGGCTACTCTTACCCCTTCAAAAAGATCTTTTGTTTTTTTGAAATGAAAATCAATAAGATTAGCCAAAACTTCCGTATCGGTTTGACTGTAAAATTTATATCCCTTCTTCGCAAGAAGTTCTTTAAGAATTTGATAGTTTTCTATAATTCCATTGTGGATGAGAAAAAGATCTTTATCGTTATTCTGATGAGGATGGGCATTTATTTTATTCGGTTCGCCATGCGTAGCCCAACGCGTGTGTCCTATACCTAAAGTTGCACTAAGTTTCTTTTTATAGACATTGTCTTCCAGAATAGAAACTTTGCCTTTATATTTCTCAATGATTGAAACATTTTTATCGATTATTCCGATTCCGGCAGAATCGTATCCTCTGTATTCTAATCTTTTAAGTCCTTCAATTAGAATCGGCACACAGTTGTTGTTACCAATGTAACCTACTATACCGCACATTACGCAGCTCCTTTTTGAAAAAAAATTTAATAAAATCGGAACGGAAAAACTTAATGATCCGGACAGGGTCTAAGAAGTAAATAATTGAAGCGAGAAAATGAAAAAGTTACAATTTTTGGCATAAATTTTATATAAAAAGAATTAAAAACTGTTCAAAATTTACAAAAAATGTACGAATCTCCAATAAAAAAGTTTACTAAGTCTTTTTATTTTATTTTTGCCATTTTCTTTGTCACTGTTTTAGTTTCTCCCTCGTTTTCAACGATCACTTTGTATAAATAAGTTCCGTTTGCTATTCTGTCTCCGTCCTGGTCAAGACCGTTCCAGTAAATTCTGTTAAAACCGAATTGCAGATCAGAACGATTCAATTCAATCACTCTAATTTTTCTTCCGGCAATAGTATATATATTAATTTTTGCTGATTCGGGAATATTCGAACCTTGAAGTGTGAATGTAAAATAGGTATCATCCGTAAACGGGTTGGGATAATTAAATACATTAAGAATATCATTCCGTGAATCAACCTTGAATGTAACTCTATAAGAAGATGAATCGTGAAAATTTCCCGTAGCGTCTTTTGCTAGAATTTCCAAGATATGGGTTCCATCATCAAACCTTGGATTCCAAGTTACAGTTGCTTTCTGCTCTTGTTGCATTGAGCGAGTAAAATTCAATGAATCGTTTTTGAACGATAATCTAATTCCGTCAAAATAAATTGTAAAGTTCGTTGTATCCATTTCCAGCGGACTGTTGTCATACAGCTCAATCTGAACTATTGGATTTGTTGATACAACATCTCCATTTATAATCTCAACCTCATCGAATTTAACATTCAGCTCTGGACGCGTGGAATCAGAAAACACAAAAAAAGTTTTATGCAGCGAATTATTGTAAGTAAATTTTTCGTTGATTCCATCAATTATCTTTATTTCGATGATATTTCTTCCTAGAAGAGATACAGTCGGGATGTTTACTTCAGCTTCAGCCTCTCGAAAATTATTAAAATACAATTTTGCTTCCGTAGCCGGCAAATCGGAATTTAGAACCTTTATTTCAGCCTTTGTGCTGTCTACTCTCATTCCTATATTTATTACTTTAATATTAAGATTATAATTAACTCCTTGAAGCATCGAATCCGATTCTACTATCACATTTTCCCCGGTAAGAATGAACTCGGATGGTTTAGTGTAATCAAATCCCACATTAATTAATTCAGCCCGATTCTGCGAACCGAACGATGTATCGATAAAATTAAATTCGGTTCGAAAGTAATCGTATTTGCCTTCCTCAAGATTCAAAAGCGATGAAGATGAATAATTACTGTCGAGAACCTCCCATGTTTTGTTTCGACTATTTCTTCCAAAAATTTCAACATAGAATTCTGATGACTCAGATTTTTCTACGTTCAGCGAGAAAGCAACCGAATTAAAGTTAACCGCCGGTCCTATAACCGGTGAAGTTATTTTCCCTTCCGTGTTATTATATGAACCATAAAACTTGAATATTTTCGGATCAAATCCGGACTTAAATACAGCAGCAAATACTCTGTCGCCTATAGGATCGTAAGTCCAGGAATAAAATCCTTTGTACGGATCAAATGTAATCCACTCTTCCTCAAATAAATGTGTTTCAATATTTAGTCTTCTCATATATCCGGAAATGTTTCCCTCATAGGGATAAACATACCTCCCATCTACGAAAAAAGATTGGAAGTTTTGATAAGCTTGTCCGGAGAACACTATATCATCTCCAACTTTAACCCAATCATTTTCTGGATCAAAAGTACGGAGTGTATAAACCAAATTACCAAGAGTATCTTTATAGGCTAAGTTATGGATGTTTTTGCCATCACTCGAGATATAAAAAGCACCGTCTTTTACAGTTCCGGTTTGACTTTCGATCAAACCATCGGGAATAAAAACGCTCCCTGTATCGGTGGATGAAATCTCGATAAATTTCAGATAATTCTTATTACCTTCAGGTATATAGATTCTACCTTTATGATACGCAATTTGATGCCATACATTAAATTCATCGTTGCCCACTGTTCCGACAAATTGTCCAGTCACCGCATCAAATTTGAATATTTTTGATTTTCCACCAAAGTAAGCCATATGCGCGGCATAAATTAAATTTCCATCGGTTGTAATTGATGATAAACCGTTTAGTTCAGCTGGGAGAATAATATTTAAAGAATCAATAAGTTTTTTCTCATTTGGTTTAGGCGGCAGATTTTCCGTATTCAATACAAGCGTTTTAGTACCATCATCGAACTTCATATTTTCCGATGAAAATAATTTCAGTTGATCTTTCTCGAAATAACTTTGCAATGAAGGAGTATCGCCAACACTGAATGTTTGTATGTCAGACCAATTTTCAAGTTGTTCTTCGTCGTCAATCTTCGCACGCCAGAAATAAATATCGTCGGCGAGGTCGATTAGTACAACTTCAACTATTCCTTTTTCTGCAGTCAAATTTGAAATGCGTGTTATCGGATATTCAAAATTTATTGTTGTATCAATTTCGATGGTGTAACTTAACTCTTTATCAATATATTCGCCGATATCAGCAATTGTGAAAGACAAAGTATCTCCGTTACCGACAAAGCCGTTTATAGGATGTAATAAATTCGGTTCAGATAGATTGAACACAGAGAAGTTTTTAGAAGTTATATTATCCGAGAGATCTATCTCTTCGATCATTACGTCTTGGTTTACTCGGGCTTCGAGATTAAAAACTCCGGCATTCTCGGTCAACCATAAAAATTTCACAGAATCCAATTCACCGAAACCACCTAATTTTTTTGTCCCAATTAGAGATTGTGTATTCATTTCAAAAAGTTCAACAGAAACTGAATCTTCTAAAAAGTTTGATCCCAAATTCCTAATTTTAACAGTGACATTGATTGAATCATTTATTGTCGGCGAAGCTGGTGAAATTGAGATATAATCCGGTTTAAGCGAAAAATCTGGTTTCTCGGGCAGTGCCAATTTTAATGCAGGGTCACCTAAATAGCTTAGAAGAGCAATGTGATCTTCAGTTAATTTACTTAATGAACCTGAGTATTCATTTTTCGCAGCGAATAAAGCATCACCGATAACATGATGTTTATAAGTAAAAATCTGTTTGAATAATTTATTATTAAGTGTGACGCCGTGAGTGAAGAATGTAAGCCCAGTATGTCCCCAGAAACCAATACTCCCCTTACCTGGAATTTTATTAAACTGTTCACCAAACACATTTTGATTATCATAATGTGCGGTATAACAAGTAATGCTGCTTATGAAGGGAAAACGGTTACCGTTTTCCAACAAGAAAATATCATCGGTTAAGAAAACTTGATCCCATTGATAACCACCGCCGTGTCCGTAAAAATTAGTTATAACAGCGCCTTTATTAAACATTGCTCTTATTTCCGGTGTCGATCCCAAATATGGTTCGTGTTCGGGTTTATTAGGATAATTAAAGACAAAATCTGTAGTATAACCTTCCGGCTTAATATAAATATCACTGATAGATAGATTTTTATCATTAAAACCAAAACGGGCTTCATCATCAAAATCTTCACCTGCACCGATCATAAAAACATTTTGTTTCCATTCTTTGGAATTATCATTGGGATAGTTTATAATCTTATCAACCAACGTATTTGCTTCATCCAAAGTTTCACAACTTATTCTGCCTATTGACAGATCGGGGATCACATCATTACCTGCGACAGCAACAAACATATTGTCGCTAACTGCATTTCCATATAGATAAGAATGATAATCAATAGAAGGAATGAAATTAGTTCGGCTTTCGGGAAGCAAATTTCTGTAATCCCAGCTCATATCACCAAGCAAAGCAATATATGCCGGAGGAGTTCCCGACCAATTTTCAAATGCATAACCTATAAAATCTCTAACAGCATATGGATTAATCATTCCGAAAGAAAATTGATTGTAAATATCAAAAACATCAACAACTTCAACTCTTGGTGAAAGATACCCTTCAAGATTTTCACGCCTATATTGTGCAAGCCGGTTAGCTGATTCCAAAAAGTTTGGATGAGTGATAATAATGTAATCAGCACCGGATGAAATATCTCGGAGATCAGTTTCATCCGTAAAATAAAGTATTGAACTAGGTGTATTATAGCTGTTTGACGAAACACAAAAATATTCTTTAGATTCACTTAATGTATCAGCGAAATACACTGATTCATAAAAATCATTTGCGATCACTGCGTTGCGAATCACTTCGCCCGAAACGGGATTATAAATTTTTATATCCGTTCCTTTCCAACGGTAAAGCGCTAATCTTGTAGGACGATTTGTTTTTCCCGCATTAAAAGTAAAGCTTTCACTGTTTACGTTATGAATTTTCTTATAACCGAATTTGAACCAATTTATTCGGATTTCATCGGAGCGATTATTGTTTTGGTTCCCCGCGACGAAAACTTCAAAAGTATTTGTGGGATAAAGAGTAAAATCACTTCGTTTTATAGCAAAACTGAATGAAGCGGTATCTTGTCCCCACCAATTAAGTTGACCGACGGTTTGTGATGAAAGTTTAATTTCAGCATTGTGTTCACCGGTTGTCATTCCATGAAGAAGTCCGGAAATAATTATTGTATCCTGATCTTCATAAATATTTTGTGGAAAAACAAATTCGTGAACAAATATTTTATTATAATTTCCTTCGGTGCCGCTTGCCGTTCCCCAAAACCAATAGTCTCTTTTACCGTCGGGAGCATAACCCAGTCGTTCATAAAGCGTATCTTTTTCAAAATGAATTGTTTCAAAGGATGATTCAACCGTTAGGTCATAATTATCCGGGATCCCGTTTTTATCCTGATAGAAATATGATTCACCGGTGTACTCAATCGATAACCAATATATATTCTGTTTGTTATAAAGATTCACTGTTGTATATTTTGATGGAGACGGTGAATAACCCACAAATTGAAAATATTCCCCCGGTTCAAAAACATTATTTGAATTTAAGTCAAAAGCATCGATCGGGATTTTTTCCCCAAGATTAAATAATGCAAGATTATTGACTGGTAAAGGCTCAAGCCCGGTATAAATTGCTTTTAAATCTTCATACATTATTCTATAAACACCTTTTTGCTCAACGCCAATTTTAAAATATTTATTTCCAGGTTGATACCAATTATCCTCTGCTTTTTTGTTAATAGTACTTTTGATGATAGCAGAAAATTGTTTTGCTTGTTCGGCGTTAATAACCAAATTCTCGATTAATTTGTTACTGAGCCTATCGTTGATTGATGAAAGCGGGAATTCAGATGGCAGAGTATCAAAATTCACTTGGAAGACTATTTCCTTTAGTCGCTCTAATTTTCTTTGAACCGGATTAAACTGAAAAGGATAAATTATTACATTCTGAATACGTGCAAATCTTGCTGTAAATGGTTCCTCTAGATTTACTGGTTGCTGCGGGAAAAGATTATTTGACCCATATGTTTTTTCATCGAAAATAGGAGTCTGATAAGTGTATTTCTCAAGACCGGGTTCATTGTATGGTAATATGAATTTTGCTGTGATTGTCTCAGTTTGTATTGAGATTATTTTCAGTTTCGGTTTTGAGTTATGGGGAATTCCAATTGATAAACTTTCGAACGGTAAATCTGGCTGACCGATATTTACCCAAGGATTGATTGGTTCAATTTTATAGCCGCTCATATAATCATCACGATAAGGAATCATCGAATAATCAGCCGGAGTGTATTTAATTTTAAGAGAAGATTGAGACTGCTCGAGAATTTCATATTTCTGAGCAATTATGAAATTAAGCGAAACAAAAAAAAGTAATATCTGCCAAGCTCGCATGAAGTCCTAGATTAAATTATTATAGAAGATATTTAGCGGATAACTGGAATTCAAGTCAAAAACTTCAACCATCCGAAATCGAATAAAACCAAATTATTTTATAGGAAGTATTTTTGAAGTATATGCTTCTTTCTCCGGTGATTTAGAATAATTTGAACTAAATCCCGGGACTATCTTTTTGAAAAACTTGATCCACTCAGTTTTATCTGCAACTTCGAGCAATACAAAAATGTCATTCATAAATGTTTCAAGATCATTTATTGTTTTTTCGGAATCGATACTTGTTTTAAATATTTTCTTATGGGATGTTGCCAGAATTCCTTCGTCTTCTGTTAAAATTTCCTCAAATAACTTTTCGCCGTCTCTAATTCCTGTAAATTCAATTTTAATATCTTTATCCGGGATCAAATTATTCAGAAGAATTAAATCTCTTGCTATATCTAAAATTTTAACAGGTTCTCCCATATCGAGAATAAAAATATCACCGCTCTTTCCTGCTGTTGTTGCCTGAAGAACCAATGCTACAGATTCCGGAATTGACATAAAATATCTTTTCATATCCGGATGGGTGATTGTAATAGGACCACCCTTTTTTATTTGATCAAGAAAAATCGGAAGAACGCTTCCCCTGCTGCCGATTACATTTCCAAACCTAACTGATACAAAATTAGACGTTGATTTTTGACCGATGCTCGTTACAATAATTTCAGCAATCCTCTTTGTAACGCCCATTATACTCGTTGGATTTACAGCTTTATCTGTCGAAATTAAAACGAAGTTTTTACATTCATTTTTCAGAGCAGCCATAGCCAGATTATATGTTCCTAGGATATTTACACGAACAGCTTCTTCCGGAAATTTTTCCATCACCGGAACATGTTTATAAGCAGCAGCGTGAAAAACGACTTCCGGTTTGAAGTCATCAAAAATTGCATTCAACCTTTTTCTATCAGAAATATCACATAATACCATCGAAACCGAGCATGGATTAGGCATTCCGTTCAAATCCAATTCGAGATTTACTAAATCACTTTCATTTATATCCAAAATACAGATTTCGGAAGGATGGTAAAGAGATATTTGCCTGCAGATTTCATTTCCGATTGAACCTGCAGCGCCTGTTACCAGAACGCGCTTCCCCTTGATATATTTAATTATATCTTTAGTATTTATCGCGACAGCTTGTCTTCCGATCAAATCGCTTACGCTTATATCACGAATATCCTCTACTTTTACCTTTTGGAGATTTGAGATATCATTAATTGTTGAGATCACTTTAACATCATATATATTGCAGTCGTGAGCTATCTTCAAAATTTTTCTGTGGAATTCTCTGTCTGCTGTAAGTATTGAAATTACTATAGTTTCGATTTTATATTTTTTTACAATTTCCGGAATATCATAAATTGCACCGAGAACCGGGATACCAAAAATTCTAAGTGATTGTTTATTCTGATCGTCATCAACAAAACAGATTGGATTAATAGAAGTAGCCGAACTTCTGTTAATGTCGCGCATAAGCTGTTCGGCACTGTGTCCTGCACCCACTATCAATGCGCGCTTCTTATTCGCTTGAGAAATGTTTCGACGCATCACTTCAAGATAAATTCGCTTAGAAAATTTAAACCCGGAAGTGAGAAGAAACGTAAAGACCATATCAGTCAGCAACAAGCTTCGTGGAAAGCCTTCGAACAAATGATAGTTTGTACCGTAAATAATAATAAACAAAATAACGTTGCTGATAACACTTGCTTTTATCAAAGTAACGAGATCGTGAATTGAAATTAACTTCCAAGAAACGTCATAAAGTTTATAGTAGGAGAATACAGCTATTTTAACTCCACTAAAAACCAAAAAGATTATGAAAAACTCATTATAACTTGGTATTATCGATCTAAAGTCTGAGCGAATGGAAAAAGAAAGATAAAGTGAAACAAAAAATGAAATAAGATCAAAGAAGCCGAAGGCAAGTTTACGTTTTAATCTTGTTGGATAAAGAACTCTTTCTATTTTGTGATTCATTTCAGAAGTGTTATGATTGTAAGAAAAAGAATTTTTAGATCCATTATTAAACTATGATTAGAAACATATTCTTTGGAAAGTTCTATTTTCTGAGGTAAAATTTCTTTTATGTAAACGTCTTCGATGTTTTGTACGTTGTTTAATATTTTTCCTTCATGCCTAAAATTAATCGACGCGAAATCTGAAATTCCGGGTTTGACCTGAAGAAGAAGATTATACTCATCACGATAAAACTCCGCAAATTTTTTCACCTCGGGTCTTGGACCTACAAAACTCATATCACCCTTAAGCACATTAAAGAGCTGGGGAATTTCATCAAGTTTCCACATTCGTAGAAATGCACCAAATTTTGTAACTCTCTCATCCGAATCCGAAGATACTGCAGGACCGTTTTTGTCCGAGCCGTTCTTCATAGTCCGGAACTTGATAATATTAAAGGTCTTCCAATCCTTCCCTATTCTTTCCTGGAGGTAGAAAATTGGACTGCCGCTGTCGATCCAAATTACAAACGAAATGATAAAAAATAAGGGTGAAAGTAATACAATAAACAAGACCGATAAGAATATATCTAAAAACCGTTTGATCAAGGAAGATAATCCTAAAGTTCTAAAATAAAGCATAAACTTAGTAAATATAACAGAAAAAAACAGTATTATTTATCAAGTTTATCGTCTGTTTTCCGTCAATATTTCTATAACTGAATTCGAACTATGGTGCATTTCCCTATCCGAAAGATCAGGGTAAATTGGGAGAGAAACTAATCTTGAGTATTGACTTTCAGAAACTGGGAATTTCCCCGGATCGAGCTTAAATTTATCCCTGTAGTACGGATGTTTATAAAGCGGTATAAAATGGACACTGCATCCTACTCCGCGTTCCTTCATCAATTCAATAAATTCCGCCCTATCGATTTTCAGCGCGTCAAGATTCAATTTTATAACATAAAGATGGTATGATGTTTTTCTGTCGTCTGGAATTGAAATAATATCGAGCAACTCATTGTTCGCAAAAACAGAATCATAATAATCGGAAACATGCTTGCGTGCACTAAGAAGTTTTTCCGCTTCCATCAATTGATTGATCGCAATTGCTGCTTGAATATCGGTAAAATTATATTTGAATCCCGGAGCTATCACTTCATAATACCAGCTGCCTTCTTTAGTGTACCGCTTCCATCCATCTTTGTCGATTCCATGCAGCCTCATTACCGAAGCTCTTTTTGCGATTTCTTCATTATCCGTTGTTATCATTCCACCTTCACCCGAAGCAAGCGGTTTTGTTACATAAAAACTGAATCCGGTAGCATCTCCCAAAGTTCCTATCATTCTATTTTTATAATACGATGGAAAAGCATGAGCTGCATCTTCGATAATTTTTAAATTATATTTTTCCGCTAATATTAAAAGTTGGTCCATCTCACATGGAATCCCGCCGTAATGAACCGGAATTATTGCTTTAGTTTTTGAGGTTATTGCTTTTTCAACAGCTTTTGGATCAATATTAAGTGTAAACGGATCGACATCAACAATAACCGGAACCGCATTAAAATAACAAATTATTTCCGCCGTAGCCGTAAAAGTAATAGACGGGATAATAACTTCGTCCCCTTCCTTTAAATTTATTGCTTCAAGCATAAGATGTGCGGCTGCCGTCCAAGAACTTACTGCGACTGCATATTTTGCCCCGACAAATTTTCTAAACTCTTCCTCGAACTTAAGTACTTTAGGACCTGTCGTCCACCATCCTGATTTAAGCGTCTCAACAACACTGTCTATAGTTTTTTGATCTAAATGAGGTTTATGAAATTGGATAAATTCAGCAGGCATAAAATTCTCTTAAATATTTTTGCGAAAAAATGTTTCGTTTGAATAATAAATCAATCGCAGCTTTTATAAATCCGAAAGCATACGCAGAATGCAGAATTATAACTGCAACAATGAAATATAATGCTTTTAAAAAACCTTTTTTGATCAAAACCGGAATACTGAACCCAACAATTATTGATAAATAGAACGCAGGCAGAACCAAAGCCGCTACTGGATTCAACGAAGTGAAAAATGTAATTACAGCTGTTGCAATCATAGATAAATAAAATCCTGCCGGTATAAGATGCCTTAAAGTCGCTGTCTTTTTATGCTTTCTTATAGTTGCAATCCGCCAATAACCGTATTGAAAGTACTGACTGAAAAGCTTTTGGGGATTTCCTCTTACGTGATAATAACTTTTGACTTTTGGCGATAGATAAACTTTAATTCCCTTCTGTTTCATTCGATAATTAAACTCATCGTCTTGATTGCGAACAAAATATTCATCGAAGAGACCGACCTTTTCAAAAACGGTTCTCTTGAAGAAAGGCCAAAACGCTCCCTCGGCATAGCCCTCGTAATCCGGTTTTCTATGATAAGCATTTCCGATTCCGATAATTGAAGACATTGCCTCAGCCGTCGCATCACCAAAAGGTGTATCTCCGATGCTTGTAATAGGACCTCCAATGCATTCACATTCGGGATGTTCTTCAAATAATTTTAGTCCGTTAGCTAAAAAGTATTCATCGTAAATTGTGTGAGCATCGCATCTGACAATTATTTCACCCTGTGAGATTTTAATCGCCTTATTCAAACCTGGCGGTACTATTTTTTTGTCGTTGCTAAAAAGAATGATATTTCTATATTTTTCTGAATAATCATCAACAATCTTATATGTGTTGTCATCACTCATACCATCGGCTACGATAATCTCATATTCGTTGTTAATTTTTTTTTGATTTAATAAAGAGTCAAGACAACGTGAGATATATTTCTCTTCGTTTCGACAGATTATTAGAATGGAAAGTTTAATTTTCGTTTTCTTCATTTTTGATTAAACGTTTCTTAAAAGCAAGTCATATTGTTGAATCTGTTCATTAAGATTTTTTTCAAAACTGTAAGTATCAATTACAAACTTTCTTCCTTGATCACCCATTTTAGTTCTCAGTTCTTCATCAACCACAAGCTTTTCTATTTTTTCAGACAATTTCATAATATTTTTTGGCTCAACTAAAAATCCGGTCACTCCATCCACAACTACTTCAGGTAAACCGCCAATGTTTGATGCGATCACGGGTTTAGCACAGGCTGACGATTCCAAAACAGAGACACCAAAGCTTTCGCCGCTTTCTGTTGAAGGGTACACTGCAATCGATAAATTTCTATGATAATCCGGAACTGTTTTATAATCAACTCTGCCTGTAAATACTGTATCTTCTACAAGATCAAGATCGGCAACCAACTTTTTATATTTCTCCAGCATTCGTCCTCCTCCTACTATCAATAATTTAAGAGAAGTGTTTTTCAGTTTCTGTGAAACAATAGAAAAAGCGTTTATTAAATACTCGATTCCATATTTTTCTTCCATTGTTTTTACGGCTCCAATAACAACATCATTTTCTGCGAAATATTTCATGTAACTTCCGGGAGAAAATATTTTTGTATCAATGCCAAATGGAATTACAGCAATATTCTTATTAGTGTACTTTAGTATCTCCTTCGCCATTATTTTACTTGTGGAGAACAATTTATCGGCTCGATTCAAATTAAATTGGAATATTTTCTTATGAAGGATTGAGAGATTAGGGAATACAAATACGTCGTTGCCCCAAACTGAAATACACATCGGATGATAATTAGTTAATGCACACAGCAAAGCATAACTAGTAGCATAATGAGCATGCAGGATATCCGGTTTAAACTCACGTAGCAACTCTCTCAATTTACTCAAAGCTTTTACGTACACAACTTTTGAAATTGCACCATCATCCTTCTTTTGTAAATTCTCCGAAAAATTTACTGATTCAATTCTAACCGAGGAATTATACCACTCCTCTTTAGGATTTGAAAATCCCAATAAAAGTATTTCATAATTCATTTCTGCTAGACCATTAACCCATTTTTGAGTATGAGGAGCAGCAGGATCGGCACAAATTAATAATTTAGTCATTCATTTATTTTGTTTGATACATTTTGCAAATAATATATAACGCATTCTTGCTGGGATAAATGGATTAATAAATTGATCAAAAAAACTTAATAGATATTTTAGCAATTTATAGTATCCAAAAATTCCCAAGAAACCATAACTTGAAAAATACCTCATCTCAAATTTCGAAAAAAGCACTTCCTTCTCCTCATAATCCAAGTACAACCAAGAGTCCCCCCACCGAACAAATTTTCTTCTTAAAAATTGATGCAGCTTCGATGCTTTTAAGTTTTCTGCAAAATAAAGTATACCTCCGGGTTTAAGAACACGATAAATTTCATCGACGGCGTAAGTTTGCTTTTTTCTATCTCTTAATCCTCCCAGAACAGATTTAAAACTCACAATATCAAAGCAATTATCCTCAAACGGAAGTTTCAAAACATCTGCATTTTTATATTCAATTAGCCTATCAACTTTATATAATTTATGAAGTTGCTTTCCTTGTTCGGTAATGCCGTTCAAATCGGTCGAAGTCACTTTTCCATGCTGCAAAGCAAATAGCAAAGTCAGTCCACCGTTCCGCTCTCCGATTGTTAATATCCTCTTATCCTTGATTCTAGGTTCCACCAAATCCCAAAAGTCCAGCACTTTAGACCAATTTATAACATCCCACTCGAATATATCATTCAATTCTTTTTTAGAAAATTTTTTGTTCATCAATCTCTTCTTTAAAAGTAAGATGAAGCAACAAAACAATAATCAACCAAAATGGAAGATCATATAAAATTTGACCATAACTCAACATATTTGCCCACTCGAATAAACCTCTTACAAAAAATGCAACTCCTAATGCAAAAAACAATACTCTATATTCATTGTTTATTTTAGGACTATTATTGATATTCTTTCTTAATAAAGTTTTGAAATAAACAAATGGTAAGGAAATTGATATTAATAAACCGGGGAAACCAAGATCAGTGAACATAAACAGATAAAAATTATGTGCGAAACCGTAATCAACTAGATCATATTTTGATGCAATCCACATCTCCTGTGGTGTTCCGATAAGATAAGGTAAAGATTTGTAAACATAAAATTTTGTTGCAGCTGGGCCATATCCCCAAAAAGAGTTATCCGATATTAATTCTGAAGTGACGTTCCAAATAAAATCACGCCCTGACAATAAATTCTCAAATCTAAATAACGTTGAAAGTGAATCGTACAAAGGAGTATTGAAAATGATCAATAAAGATGTAACAATAATTACGAGAAAAGTATAAACAAATTTCCATCGATATTTATAAAGAAAGATTATGCTTATTGCAACAAAATTCGAAAGAATTGCTGCTCTTGACGTTGTTAGAATAATACCGATGAAAAACAATACAAAAAATATTAGATAGATATAACGAAGAAGATCCTTGCGAAATAAATATTCAATCAAAGAAAGACATATCACTATTAAGAAAACGATACCGATTGCATTTTTATTTATATATGTATTTTTCTCTACATCTAAACCTGTGATTGCCATTTCAATCATATTATAATCGAACAGAAACAACTGATAGAATAAAAAAATGAAATAAACAAAACCTATTACAAAAAGCGAACCACTGAATATTTGTTTGATATCTTTTGAATCGACCACAGAATAGTAGAGGTACACAAGTATAAAAAAAGCTATCGTCCTGAATAATTGCACAATACCTTCAGTTCGGTATTCCGAGAACAAACTCGATAACAATATAATTGATATGAATACTCCGATAAAAACTGATACGATTACAGGAACTCTTGGATATTTATGAAATTCCAATCCGTATTTTTCGATAAACAAATAGAAAAGCAAAAGAAAATTGAATACTTGAATTAAAGTTCTAATCTCAATGCTGATTGAAGACGGAACTGCGAGAAATGTGATTATTGATCCGGCAATTAAAACCTTCTTTCCATAAATAGAGACAGTAAATAAATAGGCGCCAATTAGAAGAAACACAAGAGCATAATCGTTAAAGAGAGATCCAACAAGCGCGATGAATATTAAAATAGAAGGCAATAAATAATTGCTGCGTTTACTAAAAACTATATCCAACGTTTTAATCAAGTTCATTTACTCAAATTGTCTTTTAACAGTTTTCTAACTACGAAACAGTAATGACCACAAAATAAAAGTTTGATATAATTTACATCCCTCACTTTTAGCTTTTTCAATTTAGCAGCAAGATTAATAATTTTATTTAAGGGTGATTCCCTGATGAACCATCTGTTAAAAAATTTAGGATAATTTAAAAGTCTTCTCATAATTAGAGTTATACCATCAATTCCGGGTCGAAACAAATCTACTTTTAACCCGGCTTCTCGGCACAAAAATGAAAAACCATACGGAGTGAAATTAAAATGACTATATGAATGATAAGGCTCCAAATGTGAAGTTGAACCCACGAGACAACCACCATCTTTTAATACTCTTTTCAGTTCTTTCATCAATTCCAAAGGAAATTGAACGTGTTCAAAAACTTGCCGACAATAAACTAAGTCAAATGAATTAGAGTCAAATGGAATATTAATTCCGTCAAAGCTAAAAATTCTTTCATTTTCCGTTGTACGTCTTTTAACTTCAGGTGAATCTTCTATATCCAAACCAAACCACTCAATTTCATTTGAAATTTCACTGAAGAACTTAATAGAATTTCCTTCTCCACACCCAAGATCCAAAACTTTTTTTATACTTTTATCGCTCTTAATCAAGTCGCTAGTGATCTTTTCAGCTGTTGACTGATGATAATTATCATTAGGCAGCGGCCAATCTTGAGGTATTCTATCAAGACGCATTTATTTTCTCAATAATTTTACAAATTTGATTATACACCTCATCAACACTTAGTTGATTCATACATTTATGATCATCACAAAGCAAACCGCCCATTAAGTAGCAATAATTTTCTGTGGTCGGTCTGCACTCAGCGTTACCAAATATTTCAAAATTATTCTCTCCATATGGCTTACAATAGTTTGGATTCGTCGGACCATATATCGCAATTGTAAATTTACCTAACATGTCAGCCAAATGAATCGGACCGCTGTCATTCCCAATTAGTAAATCGTGCTCACGAATTTCGTAAAATAAATCATCAATAGTTTTAAGTTTGGTTATTCGCTCATCTTTTATACTTTCACTGTTTTCAGCAATAAGTTTTACTTCATAATTTGTTTTCAATCTTTTTGCGAGTGCTATGAAGTTATTTATCCCCCACTCTTTTGCTGCCCAGCCGCCAAAAGGATGAATAAGAATTCTGCCTTTGAAATTCGTACTTTCTTTCTTTAATACAAAATTATCAATCTCTGCTGTCGAGTCAATTAATCTAACAACATCAAAATACTTATCCCTCAGATGAGGGATTGATCGCTCAGTCACCCATTCATCGTAAATCGATTTTAAATAATGATTCGAAAAACCGATTAGTTTTCTATAACCGGTCAAACTCACCAATGAAACCGAAACTATTGAGCCCGTTATATCGATAATTGTTTCACTTGATTTCGATCTTAAAACTTTCCGTGCATTTTTTGAAGCAATTCTAGTTCCCCATAGAAATTCACTTTTTTTAACAGAATCAATTTCCAAATTTGGAAACGCAAATTTATACAATGTCACTGTCGAATCCCAGCAGAGTAATGTTATGGGTCTTTGATGATTTTGGATAAAATAATTCACCGTCGGAAATGTGAGTATGCTGTCACCTAACTTATGAAGTGATATAATTGTTAATGTATTGTTGTACTTTTTACCCGAATAGATGAACCTGTTAAGAACTCTTAGTAAGTACATAGCAGCATTTACAGTTTTTCCTATTACAGCGTCGAGAAACCGATTATTACTTATTCTATAAAGAAGCATTTACATTCAAATAATTATTTAGAACATATTTATATGTCAATTCGGCTATTTTTTGTGTAACCAAATTACCCGGATGATTATTAACCGGACTTGCCCACAATTCATACGGTTCATAATCCGAAAAAGTATATTCAATTTCCAGGAAAAGATTATAGTGTGGAATATTAAGTTCCTTCATTATTGCAGAAATTTTGTCGAAATAATCACCGATGATCGCTGAATTATTCTCCGGGGTGAAAAGAAAGAAATATTCTATTCCCTCTGAGTTTAGAAATTCTTTGTAGTCTTTCAATAGTTTCTTATAATTAATGAGATTTTCCTGATTATAAATATTTTCAAGCCATTCATCATAAGAAATCCCAAAAAGTTCAGCGCCTATTATAGAAGTGTAGTCAAATAACAATGAGAGAATATTTCCTAATAATTTGCCCGGATATTTGTAAACCAAATTTCTATATACAAATCCGCCTCTTCTAAAGAAATAATAATCATATGTATTCTGATTTATAGGATCGTTGATTACAAAAGTATTTATAAGCAAATCAGGTTTATATTTATAACCTTCTGTCTTCATAAATTCGATTTGATCATAACTCGACCATGCATTTCTTCCCCAATGCAGCACCTCAATTCCGTCGTAATTTTTGTTAAGAAAATTCTCTAGTTTCCTCGTCCATCTAACCGAATCCTCAACACCATGACCCCAAACAAACGAATCGCCGATGATTGCAATCCTATATGCATCAATTGGTTTTTTAATCTCGTGATTTATATCGTTAAATCCATAATTATTTTGATAAGCCACTTGACTATTTTTTTTATTTAAAGAATAATCTGCTAACTGAAGTTCCAAAGGTGCCCAGATTTTTTGTTTTGCAATCAGATCACTTAATCCTAATCTTAATCCAATTTCAAGAACAGCCAAAACAACAAAAATTGAAATTGTCACCATCATTAGTTTTGAAAAATATCTTTGTTTGTAAATCAATGTTAAAATACCTGATAAAACAAAAGACAACGATATTAACCAAAGAAATATTTTTTCGCCTAAGTCAAGAAGAACATCATTATTAACAATCATTAACAACACGAATGGAGTTAGACAAATTCCAATAATTAATAAAATTAAAGACATTATGATAAAAATCTTATGTTTACTCTTCATCTTTCTTAGAAAATAATTATTTGTTGTTAAATGCTATAAAACCTGATATTTGTTTTCTTATCGTGACCGGAATTACTGTGAATGCAAAGAGCGAATAAAATATAATAAAGAGTAATATTTGAATTATTGATCTCAATATTTGTTCATACAGAATTAAGTTTACAAGATGTGCGAGAGCTAAAGAAGCAGTTGCGGAGAAACCAAATGCAAATAAGAATTTCAACATATATTTCAGCGGCATTTTAATTTTACTTCTAAACGAGATTATTATTGCCGCGGCAATCGAAATTATCACAAAAACTGCAACTGTTGTTAATGCTAATGCCTCTTCAAAATAAATTGGGACAAGCAGTTTATTGAAAATGAACTTGGCGAAAAGACTGACAACCACAATTATTAGAAGTTGTTTAGTAAGCTTCATACTCAACATTAACTTGTTCAGAATTCCGTAAACTGCATAAAAGATAAAACTCAATGAAAGTACAGATAACAAACTAGAGGTTTGTCTGGTAGCATCATTTGTAAATTCCCCTCTTTGAAAAACTAATTTTATTATTATTTCTGAATGTGCTGCTAATAATAAAGTTAACGGAATAAACACAAGCATTATGAAATAAATAGCATATGAGAATCTTTTCTGCAGAAGTTCAAAATCGCCTTCGGCAAAACTATTTGAAAACTTCGGCAGAAGAACCGTTGAAAATGATAGAACAATAATACTGATAGGAAGCAAATAAATAGTTTGAGCATAATTAAGAGAAGCAATTCCTCCCGGATTAACTGCTCCGTAAAAATATCTATCTACAAAAACAAAGGAAATTGTGATTATTTCTATTAAAGATATTGTTAAAAAATTCGTACTCCAATGATATTTAATAAGTCCATAATTAAGTCCGAAACTCAGATCCCCCCTCACTGAAAAGATAAGTACGACAAACTGAATAGTTACTCCGGCTAAGAATGCGAAAGGAATTACATAAACTGCTAATAACTCAGAAAAAAGAATAATTATCAGAAGAATAATCACATTCGCTCCCAGTTGAATATAACCTGGAATTTTGTAATTATATTTTACTTGATGATAGGCAGATATAATTGCTAATCCGAAAGACGAAGGAACCGTAAACAAGTATATTCTTAATAGTTTTACGGCAAGCGAAATTGATTCCGGATCCGTCTTATTTATATAAAATTTCATCAATAATGGAGATATTAAATAAAGTATTGTTGTAAGGATAATTCCAATCAGCGAAAAGAATAAAAATGTTGAAGTGAAAAAGTTTTTTTTACTTTCTTTGTTTTCGTTTATTAGGCTTGAGTAAGCCGGAATAAAATAATTTTGTCCCAGATACAGCGCAGTTGTATTCAGTATTAAAGGAATTGTTGAACTAACAAGGAAAATGTCATATTTGTCCGAAATTCCAAAATTATTAGCAATTATTATTTCACGAAAAAATCCCACACCTTTACTGAGCAAGCTTAGTGAAGTCAGTAATATGGTAGCGCCGAGAATTGTTGAGAAACTTTTAGGAAATTTCTTCAGAAATTCGAATATAAAATTCACTTAAACACATTTATTTATAAAAGAATAAGAAAATATAAAAATAATACCGCTTTGGAAATATTGAACTAAAGACTTAAATTTACTCCTCTAAAATTTGCGCCCGTAGCTCAATTGGATAGAGCGTTTGACTACGGATCAAAAGGTTGGGGGTTCGAATCCTCCCGGGCGTACAATGCTGTTCTTTCTTTTTTGTCTGCGCCCGTAGCTCAATTGGATAGAGCATCTGACTTCGGATCAGAGGGTTGAGGGTTCGAGTCCTTCCGGGCGTACCAAAAGTGCATTTTTTGTGTTTTTTGAACCTTTAATTCAATTTTTTAGACTGATATACTATAAGAGCAACGTCTTGGAATTTCAAAAGCAACCTTCATTAAGAATTTTTTCATTTTAAACAACATTTTCCCTCATTTATGATTTTTACCGAGAACAATTATAAATTTATGTTCGCTGCACTTGCAGAAGCCGAAAAAGCACTTGATAACGATGATATCCCAGTGGGAGCAGTCGTGGTAAAAGATGATAGAATAATCGGCAAAGGTTATAATCAAGTTCAACTATTACATGACCCGACGGCTCATGCAGAAATGCTCGCTATCACTGCAGCTTCAAATCATTTACAATCTTCAAATCTAACCGGCTGTGAACTTTATGTTTCTTTAGAACCTTGTTCGATGTGTGCAGGTGCCCTAATTAACGCAAGAATTTCTAAATTGTTTTTTTCAACTTTTGAACCCAAATATGGAGCCTGCGGATCAGTCTTTAATCTTGTTGAATCAAATGCCGTTAATCATAAGGTAGAAGTTTATTCAGGTATTTATGAAGAAGAAAGTAAAAAACTACTTAAAGATTTTTTTGAATCCTTGAGAAACCATAAAGATAATCTATAATAGATAATTAGGTATTTTATTTATATGTTGGAAATATATTCTAAAACAAGTGAGAAAATTCGATGCAATTCATAATTTTTGGTTCACCCGGAGTAGGCAAAGGTACACAAGCAAAAATTATATCCGAAAAATTAAACATTCCTCACATCTCCACAGGAGATATCCTCCGTAAAGCAATAAAAGATGAAACAGCGCTTGGAATTAAAGCTAAAGAGATTGTCGAAAAGGGAGAGCTAGTTCCTGACAAAATTATGGGCGGAATTATTCATGATAGAATAATGGATGACGATTGTAAAAACGGATTCATTCTCGACGGTTTCCCAAGAACTTTAAATCAAGCTGAAGTTCTTGATGAAATATTAACAAAGATTAACAAAAATAATTTGATTGTGTTGAAATTAGATGCTAAAGATTCAGTAATAATCAACAGACTATCAAGCAGACGCGGATGTTCGAACTGCGGTGCAATCGTAAATCTTGCTGATCTGAAGGAAGGAAATAAATGTCCAAAATGTGGTGCTACGGGAACACTTTTCAAACGTAAAGATGATGAAGAGAGCGTTATAAAAAATCGCCTGGAAATCTATGAAAAAACCACTGCTCCCGTATTAGAATTTTATAAAGAAAGAAATTCAAAAGTAATTCATATCGACGGGTCACAAAGCGTAGAAGAAGTAACGAATGCTATTTTAGAACAAATTTAAAAAAGAAATAATCTAGGATTTTTCGGTTCGTTTTTTAAGTTTAACATTAACAGCTTTCCCATCCGAAAGTTTAAAAATCTTCGCCTCAGTTTTTTTGACTAATTCATAATTATGGGTTGCAAAGATCACTGAAGTTCCTCTCCTATTTATCTTCTTTATAATTTCAAGAATCTCCGCAGATGTTTCCGGATCAAGGTTGCCTGTAGGTTCATCTGCCAACACAAGCATTGGTTCGTTAATTATTGCTCTTGCAATTGAAACTCTCTGCTGTTCTCCGCCTGAAAGCTGATTGGGATAAACATTTTGTTTATGTGAAAGTCCAACATCAGAAAGTGCGGAAATAATTTTTTTCTTTATTATTTTTTTTGGTGTTCCAGTCACTTGAAGAACAAATGCAAGATTTTCAAATACTGTTCTTCCTTCAAGCAATTTAAAATCTTGAAAAATTACGCCAAGCTTTCTCCTTAGAAAAGGAAGATCCTTTTCTTTTATCGTTTCACTTGAGTATTCTCCAACTTGAACGCTTCCGGATGATGGTAATAAATTCATATAAATCATTTGAAGCAGAGTGGTTTTGCCCGACCCGCTTTTACCTATCAAGAATGCAAACTCCCCCTGTCCGAGATGCAGATTTAGGTCGGTAAAAACAACTTGATTGATGTATGAAAATTCAACGTGTCTGAAAGTTAACATAATATTTTACTTACCCACAACGAATTGTGCCCGCTCAGATTGATGATCTACGTCCTCAAACGAAAAACAGTCGAAGCAGTCCAAAACAACTAAACCTGCATCCTCGATAGACTCAAAATATTGTTCGAGCGGAAATATTTTTTGTACGTGTTTTTCTTCAAAAACTGAATTAGAGGAAATAATTTCAAAATTATTATAATGAATTTTGTTCTCTTTATCATAGAAACTTTTTTGGGTATAAGCAAGTTCTCCAACTTTTCCTTTCCTGTTAAGTCTCTTTGTATTCTTTAAACTATTCTTCTCAAGAGATGCATCAAAAAGAAATACAGAATTTTTATTCATAAGAGATTTCACATTCACAAAGAAATCCGTTAATTCAGTTCTGTTCAACATGTAGTTTATCGTATCAAATGCCGCTATTAAGACTTCAAATTTTTTATTAAATGAACTTTTTTTCATGTCACAGCATACTTTTACGAAATTATGCTGAATTTTATTCTCTAAAAGCATATCAAGACTTAAATCTGTTGCCACAAATAATGTGAATTTCCTTGAGAGATTTTCACTGATTTTGCAAGTTCCTGCCCCAAACTCCAATGCAGAAGTGAATTTACAATCTCGTTCAATCAATATATCTTGCAAATATTCAGACCATTCTTTATAATCGATTGATTTCATCAAATGATCATAAATTGATGCAACTGCACGATAATTTGGATTCATTGGTTATTCAAGTTTCGGTTGGAGACAATTGTTTCGGCTAGATTAAATGCTGCTAAAAAACTTCTCTCATCAGCAATCCCCTTCCCCGCAATATCAAAAGCAGTTCCATGATCAGGCGAAGTTCTAACCACCGGAAGACCGGCAGTGAAATTAACTCCACTCGAAAAATTCATCATTTTAAATGGGATCAAAACCTGATCGTGATAACAACCTATGATAAGATCATACTTTTTGTAAAGTTTCAAACCGAAAAATGCATCAGGTACGAAAGGACCTTCGACGCCCTTCGAAATATATTTTTGAATTACCGGTTTGAAAATATTTTCTTCTTCATCCGAGATCACACCATTTTCGCCTGCGTGCGGATTCAATCCAAGCAGCGCAATTTTTGGTGAGGCAATTCCAAAATCTTTTTTTAAAGTACTTAGCGAAAGCTGAATAAATTCATCCAACTTTTCATAAGTAATTAAATTCGAGACTTGTTTCAGCGGGACGTGAATTGTTAAAAGTGCGGTGTTAAATTCACCTCCTGCGAAGAACATTCCGAAATTTTTCTCACCAAAATGATCGGCGAGAAGTTCAGTATGTCCCGGGAAATTGATACCTACTTTTTCAAATGATTTTTTAGAAATAGGAGCGGTAACTATCGATTCAATAATTCCTTTATCGAAGAGCTCCAGTGCTTGTTTAATTGATTGAAATGACGTTCTCCCGCTTTCAGCAGTTGGCACTCCTAATTCAAGTCGTGTGTGCTCAAGTGGGAAAATAAAAATTCCACCTGAAGTTTGAACCGTATTTGTTTCTACAAATTTATAAGAAAATTGAATAGGAACAATTTCACTATAAAATTCTAAAACATTTTTTGGTATTATAAAAAAGATACTGTGTTTGTTTGAATCAATTTTGTTGAGAGCTTTAAGAATCAGTTCAGGCCCAATTCCATTTACATCGCCACAAGTTATTGCCGTTTTCATTATTGTTTTATCAGCTTAAAATTTCCCATTCCAGTTTTATCTTTAAAATAAAACTTAAGATCAATTTTATTATAACTCCATATTTCAATAATCTCGTTTGATTCGGAGTAAGTACGTTGTCTATTATCCGGAGTACCGTAAAGAACATAAATTTTTCCAAAGTCTGTTTTCAAACCATTAGGTTCATCAATGTTTGAGAACTCCACAACAGCATAGTCTACTCTTTGGTAAAACTCATTCATTACAGGATTGAACGGAGTCGTGATGTCCGGATCATATTCTTTAAAATAATCTTTTATTCCTCGCAGTTTGTCCCGATCATCAAGCGACGTGATTTTTGAGATAGATTCATCATCAGCAATCAATTCTAGTGCATCAACTGCGATTTCAATATTACCGAGTGAACGGGGTTTATCGAGCCAGAATGTCTCTATCTTGTAATTGTGTTTTTTATCTTCAAAAGACAACACTACATCCGCGAATCCTTCATCAAGATATTTACTGATACCATCAACAAAAACAAAATTATACTTCAATTCGGATCCATCAATTTTAACGGCTAGGTCGTTATCACAGCTTTCCAGCAATAAACTACCCTGCCCGGAACTTTTATAGAATTTATTGCTAATCGACTTCCCGTTTTGAATAAATTCAATAGATACCTCATCATAATTATTTGGAACAGTGAATAAGATTATATTACCGTACTCGCCGAACAGCAAAGTATTTCTAAAGTTCAAAAGTTTAGTCAGTGTATCGGAATTACAAATTAAACTTTCTGAATCAATAACAATTGGTTTGATCAACGAATCTTCCGACGATAGACTAAGCGGCAGTTGTCGCAGTTTAAACTCTTGATTAGTATTTTCAAGTTTTATAAATGGTCTTAGATTGTACTTACCTTCTTCCAATTCAAATTCAATAATTCCGTTTACAAAATTTTCTTTCGATTCGGTCAATTCGTAATCGGCAACACTTATATTTTTCTTATCACTCCCTCTGAAAACAACTTTATCATCGCCCATCACTTCTATATTGAATGTTAATCCGGAATTGAATAAACCGTTTGTCTTAACGAAGAATAGGTTATTATACCCTATTTTGTAAGTAAAATAAATCTTAAATGAGTCGTTCGAAGGAATCACAATAGAATCGTAGAATAATACCTCACGGGGTCTTTCTGGCACATTAGTTCCTCTATGCCTTTGTTGTGCAGAGATACTGAATACAACACCAAGAAGAATTACTATAGTAAATAATCTCAATTTTCTTGAAACGATATTTTGAATGGATAAGTTAATTCGAGTGCGAATAAATTTAGTTAACTATTCATGCTCATTAAAAACTCTTTGTTGTTTTTTGTACCACGGATCTTATCGAGAAGGAATTCCATAGCTTCGATAGAATCAAAATCACTTAATATTTTCCTCAATATCCAAACTTTATTAAGTTCCTCTTCGGTAAGAAGAAGTTCTTCTTTTCTTGTACCGGATTTATTGACATCAATTGCGGGGAAAATTCTTCTATCGGATAAATCTCTATCAAGAAGAAGTTCCATGTTTCCGGTGCCTTTGAACTCTTCAAAAATCACCTCGTCCATCCTGCTTCCGGTTTCAATCAATGCTGTTGCAATTATCGTCAAACTTCCCCCGTCTTCGGTATTTCTTGCCGAACCGAAAAATCTTTTGGGTTTGTGAAGTGCATTCGAATCAACACCACCGGAAAGAATTCTTCCACTATGAGGAATAACGGTGTTATGGGCTCTTGCTAATCTTGTTATACTATCCAGCAGAATTACGACATCATCTCCAGCTTCGACCATTCTTTTTGCTTTTTCGATAACCATGTTTGCTACCTGAACATGTCTTTCTGCAGGCTCGTCGAATGTTGAGCTTATCACTTCCGCTTGAACAGATCTTTGCATATCTGTAACTTCTTCGGGTCTTTCGTCAATAAGCAAAAGTATCATTTTAATTTCGGGATGGTTTCGTGTAATCGAATTCGCAATTTTCTGCAGAAGAATTGTTTTTCCGCTTTTAGGAGGAGATACGATCAACCCTCGTTGTCCTTTTCCAATCGGAGAAAGTAAATCCATAATTCTCATGGAATGTTCACCTGGAGAGGATTCTAATTTAATCCTCTTGGTTGGATACAAAGGAGTCAAATTATCGAAAAGAGTCCGTTCTCTAATTCCCTCAGGATCGTTGTTGTTTACTGCTTCTACACGTAAAAGCGCAAAAAATCTTTCCCCTTCTTTTGGAGGTCGAACTTGACCACTGACAAAGTCCCCTGTCCTTAAACTGAAACGTTTAATCTGCGACGGGGAAACATAAATGTCATCCGGTGAAGGAAGATAATTGTAATCGGAAGATCTCAAGAATCCATAACCGTCCTGAAGTACCTCTAACACACCTTTTGAAAAGGTTAGTCCATCTTTTTTAGTTTGGGCTTCAAGAATTTTAAATATCAATTCCTGTTTTCTGAGATCGCTATAGTTTTGAAGGCTGAGATCCTTCGCGATTTTGTGCAAATCGACAATTTTTTTCTTCTGAAGTTCTGATATATCCATCGGCATAGGTGAGTCCTGGAAATTAGTTTGTAAAAATTTGGTTTATATTCAACTTATTTTTTTTGGGAAATACTATAAGATTATGTCAACTGTTTTGTAATATAGATCTTGCGAAAGGAACAAGAGGTTCATTGAAAACTTAGTCTAAAATGTTAAAAATGTCAAGATATTTTTGTTTCAAGACCATTGAGAATTTCACCTAGCAAATATATACTCCCTAGAACAACAAGACAATCATCAGACTTTTTTTCCAAAAATTCGCTTATAATATCCACCGGATTATGATGCACATGTGTATTTAATCCAAGATCTTCCGCAATTTTTTTAAGTTGAATAACAGGCATTGCTCTTTCATAATGTGAAGTTGTTAGATAAATTTGATCGAAATAATGTGCAATTATTCCAAGCATTTGCTTAACATCTTTATCCTTCATTGCTCCGAATATTAAACTTTTCTTTTCGCATTTTCCCGATACTTCATCAAATGATTCTGCAAAAGCTTGAACGCTTTCAACATTATGGGCTGCATCAAGAATTATTTTCGGTTTTTCTGATATATATTCAAACCTGCATCTTAAACCAGAATTTGTAATTACACGATCTATTCCAGCAAATATTGTTGTATTATCAATTTTAGAGAATGTTATTCGAACCGTCAGAATAGCTAATGTTGCGTTAATAAATTGATGATAACCAGCAAGAGGTGTTTTGTAAATATTGAACTGTTCATCATCTATTTCTAACGAAACTGATTTTTTCATTCTTCTCGTAAAATCCCTCAACTCAAACAAATTGGAGTTAAGTTGAGAGCAAGTTTCTCTAATAACATTCGACGCTTCATCATTAAGTAGTCCGACAAAAGTATTCCCATCTCTTTTGATGATTCCAGCCTTTTCCGCAGTAATTTTATTTATTTCTTTGCCGAGAATATTTGAATGTTCATCGCTGATAGTTGTGATTACGGAGCAGAGCGGACTTAATGTATTTGTTGCATCGAGTCTTCCGCCAAGTCCAGTTTCAATCACCCCAACATCAATTTTCATCTCCGAAAAATACTTAAATGCAAGTGCTGTAGTAATCTCAAAAAATGATGGTTCTTCTTTTCTAATGAAATGATCTAGTTCTTTGATGAATTCAATTATAAATTCATCGGGTACGGTACTGCTGTTTATTCTTATTCTTTCGTTAAATTTTTGAAGGTGAGGCGAAGTATAAAGTCCGGTTTTATATCCTGCTTCTATCAAAATGCTCGAAATGAAAGATGCTGTACTTCCCTTTCCGTTTGAACCAGCAATATGAATTGACTGAAAATCTCTTTCAGGATTTCCTAAATAAGCTAAAAGCTTTTCAATCCTTTCCAAACCAAGTTTAATGTGAAACTGATGCATCGAATAGATGCGCTCAAGAGTGCTTTCGATGTTCATCTTAAAGTTGATAACTCGCGGTAAGGGATGCAATTTTTGAGATATTCATTTTTGTGCAAAAGTCTGTCAAGCCGTCCAAGATTTCCATCCCGGCGTTTGGGTTTATAAAATTAACGGTTCCTATTTGAATTGCAGATGCACCTGCGATCATAAATTCAACAGCATCTTCCCAGTTCATTATCCCGCCTATTCCGATAATGGGAATATCAACGTTTCTGCTTATCTCCAATACTTTGACAAGTGCAACCGGTTTAATTGCCGGACCAGACAATCCGCCGGTAATGTTTTGTAATTTTGGCTTTCTTGTGTTTATGTTGAAAGATGTTCCAACCAAGGTATTAATTGCAGAAACCGCATCAGCACCGGCTGATTTAGCAGCTTGAGCAAATAATTTTATGTCGGATGTATTGGGAGATAATTTTATTATAAGAGGTTTTTCTGTTGCATTCCTTGTTCGATCTGTGATTTTTCTTACTGCTTCAATATCGTTTCCGAAGATTAGTCCACCCTCTTTTACGTTCGGACACGATACATTGATTTCAAATCCCTTTATAACTTCTTGATGATCCAAAATTTTCACGCATTGAACATATTCTTCAATTGATCCGGCAGCTATGTTGCAAATCACTGTTGAATTTACTTTTTCGAGAAATGGAATTTTTTCTTCTATAAATTTTTCAACTCCGACATTGGCAAGACCGATTGCATTCAGCATACCGGCAGGAGTCTCAACAATCCTCTGCGGAGGGTTTCCTTTTCTTTGTTTAAGAGAAACTGATTTGGTAACTATCGCACCTATCTTGCTCAAATCCGTGAACTCGGAAATCTCGTTGCCGTAACCAACAGTTCCCGATGCAAGTATAACTGGATTCTTTAATTTTAATTTCCCTATGGAAACACTTAAATCCGGAATCATAAAATAATATCCTCTGCATTAAAGACGGGACCATCCTTGCAAACAAGTTTGTATGTTTCATGATCATGAGATGATTCGATAGGGCATCCTTGACAAATGCCGAATCCGCAAGCCATTGCACATTCTGTCGCCATTTGACATTCGATGTTAGTCTCTTTAACAAAGGATTGAAGCGCTTTCAGCATTGGAGTGGGACCGCAAGCGAAAATTCTTGATTTTCCTGTTACATCTGGAAAAATTGATTTGAGCAGATCAAGTACGTTACCTTTCAATCCTAGCGATCCATCATCCGTACAGGTATGAACATTTTTCATTCCATAAGTTATAACATCGTTTTTATTTCTTCCTCCAATTAATGTTATAATATTTTTATTGGAAAGATGTTTTGTAAGAAAAGGGAACGGAGCAGCCCCAAGTCCTCCACCCATGATAATAGCGTTATCATAATTTCCATCCACTTCAAATCCATGACCTAACGGACCAAGCAAATCGATAGGCTCACCCTTAGCTTTTGTAGAAAGAAACTTTGTGCCTTGTCCATGAATGTTGAACATAAAGTAAACATAATCACCTTCAACATCACAGATACTGAATGGTCTTCTAAGCAGTGGGAAATATCCATCAGTCACCTTTATGTTAACAAATTGTCCAGGGTAGCTCTTTCTAACAAGATCAGGTGAATAAGCCTTTAATAAGTAAATGTTAGACTGAAGATTTGCAACACTATCAATCTGAGCGCGACTAATTATCAAGATTCTGCTTTCGTAATTTTTAGAATTGTATTTTGAAATTTATTTATACTATGACATTAACTCAAGAAAGGTTTTCCCTTTTCAAAAATTTATTTTCTAATTGAGTTATTTTGTCAAGCCTTCGTTGATGTCTTTCACCTAAAAAACTGGAATTAAACCATGTACTTAAAATTGATTTCGCCGTTTCTTCACCGATGGCTTTTGCACCAAGTACCAAAACATTTGCATTATTGTGTTCGCGAGCTGACCTAGCCGAAAACTCATTATAGCAAGTTGCTGCACGAATACCCGGTATTTTATTTGCAGTTATGGAAGAGGGAATCCCGGTTGCATCGATCATTATCCCGAAATCTACTTTTTTAAGAGCAGTAAGCTTTCCTACTTCAATTGCAAAATCAGGATAGTCGCAGGAATCCTTAGAATTAGTTCCTACGTCAATAATTGTATGATTTAATTTCTCTATTTCTTTTTTAATAGTTCCCTTTAACTCAAAACCAGTATGATCCGAACCAATTGCAATCACTAATTTATCGTTTGGTGCTCTTACAAATTCATCCTTTGGTTCAGTGTCCCCAAATATTACTTGAATTTTAGAACTGTTGATTCTATCCTTTGCAAGCGGTGTTAAGAGAGAATCTTTCGGTAAAGTGATCGATGTAGCACCTTCCTTAATTAAATCAATAATATCTTGTTCGGTAATTAGTTTTTTCATCAGATACTATAAAAGTTCGTCTCGGTTATTCATTTTTAAATAATCAACCACAAGTTTAACGTCTTGCGCATTTTTTCTATCGCAAATTAACAATGAATCTTCGGTGTTAATAATAATCAAATTTTCAACACCGATAACAGCAGTAAACTTTTTATCAGAGAAAATATAAGAGTTCTTTGTTGATGAATCAAACACATCGCCTGAAATTGAATTCTCGTAGTGATTTTTATCGCTTAGTTGATAAACAGTTTCCCAACTACCGACATCGCTCCAACCGAAATCACCCTTTACTAAATAAACGTGTTTTGATTTTTCCATAATTCCGTAATCTATCGAAATGCTTCTTACCTGTCCGTATACCTTTCTCAGTTCCGTATAAAAATCATCAGTGTCAATACTTTTACTTAATCGAATTAATCCTTCGTGAAGATCAGGCATTAATGCTTTCATTTCATTCAGAATAGAGTCTGCACGCCAGATGAACATGCCGGAATTCCAAAGGAAGTCACCGGATTCTAAAAACCTTTGAGCAGTATTTAAATTAGGTTTTTCAGCAAAGGATTTAACTGCAAAGACACCTTTATCAACACCGTTTTCGAGGTATTGAATGTAACCATAACCGGTTTCAGGTCTTGTCGGTTCTATTCCGATTGTAACTAATCCGTCGGATGATTCAGCAAATTTAACCGCAGTCCTAATGACCTTTTGAAATTTTTTAACGTCCGGAATAAGATGATCTGCCGGGAGAATAATTAGGACTCCTTCCGGATCTTTATGCTTTATTATTGTTGCAGCTAATCCAATGCAAGGTGCGGTGTTTTTCCCGAATGGTTCGGCAATAATATTTTCTTCAGGAATTTTACTCAATTGTTCTTTTATTTTTTCTGATTGTTCTTCGTTTGTGATAACGAATATATTTTTATCGGGAACTAATCCTTCTAATCTCCCAACGGTTTCTTGAATCATTGTTTGGTTGCCGAAAATTTTTAACAACTGTTTTGGTGTGGCTTTTCTGCTGCGCGGCCAAAATCTTGAGCCAACACCCCCAGCCATTATCACTGCATATAAATTCATATTAATCCTAATTTTCTTTTAAAACAATCTTGCTGAATTTTTCTGCTTTTTTAAGATAATTCGAGATATCAACTTCTTTCCCTCTCACAACTGCAACAATTACTATAAGGCAAGCCCGAATTCCTTCAGCAGTATCTTCGCTCGACGCTATCTCATCATTTTTTATTGCAAGTAATGCAGAGGCAATAATTTTATGCATTTTCCCTATTATATCAAAACCAACCTTGTAAGAAAACTTACTGTTGAACAACATCTTTTCCATAAAATCATCGACTTCTTCCTCAAGGAATTCTTTTTGAGGAAATCGTTTTAACAAATCCTCAAGTTTTTTTACGGGAGCAAGAATAGTTTTCTCGTAATTTTCGAAATCAAATTCTTCCTCTTTATCTAAATCTTCGAATAGAAATTCTTGTTTCTTCCTTTCTATTTGATCGAGTTGTTCTTTTGTAATTTTTGACTTCTCTTCTTTATTTGAAATAGAATTTTCGCCTACTTCAACTTTTTCTTGAATTTTATCAAGTGCTTCTTCTCGTTGTACGTTTTGCTTCAGTTGTACCGGAATTTCTTGCTCCGAAAGTTTATTCGTAATTTCTTTGAATTTAGCCGGAGTAACAAAATCAAGCATATTGCTTAGTTCGATAGTCAACGTGTGACTCTGTTCCTTGAATGTTTCGGTCAATCTTAAAAAATCAATATGATCAGATTTAATATATTCAATCAATCTTCCGAGTTTTACAGCTAATTTTGACAATTCTGTAATTTTCTTCATTCGGCTTATTTCATTTTCAATATCCTCGCAGTTGTTGAGATGTTTCTTAAATAAGGAAACAACTTCAATTTTTTCAGAACTTAATCTAAGATTATTTGCCGCAATTGTAACCGCCTGGATTATATACTGTTTTTCTATCTTCATAAGATTAAGAGTAGCCGAATAAAATATTTATTTGCATTAATTGAATATGTAATTTAACGAAAAATGTATTATTATTTTTGGTGTAATAATTTAACAATTATAATTTCATTAAGACAATCATTTTAGGAGACGATATGTTAGTAACCACAACAAATTCCATCGAGGGTAAAAGAATCACCAAATACTTGGGTATTGTTTCGGGAGAGGCAATTTTAGGTGCAAATATTTTCCGTGATTTTTTTGCTGGAATTCGAGATATAGTCGGTGGAAGATCGGCTGCTTACGAAAAGGAACTGCGTCAAGCGAAAGAGATAGCATTGAAGGAAATGGAAGACCAAGCGGCAAGAATGGGTGGAAATGCTGTTATTGCAGTTGACTTAGATTACGAAACTCTTGGTCAAGCCGGCGGAATGCTTATGGTAACTGCAAGTGGGACCGCAGTTGTTTTGGAAGATTAAATTTACGCTATCTTTTCTAAATTTTATTTGAATTTTTTCGCATATTCTTCTACTTCGCGCCAAACACGGAGGAGATTACCTGACATTATTTTTTCAATCTCCTCTTCGCTATACCCAAGTTTTAAAAGTTCATAGATCAGGTTTGGATATTGGGAAACATCCTTCAATCCAGTAGGAAGACTATCCCCTACTCCGTCAAAATCGGAGCCGATTCCAACATGATCGATTCCGGCAATTTTAACAGCATGATCAATATGTTTAGCAACATCACTTACATCGGCATATCCAACCGGGTTTTCGTTCCGGTATTTTCTACTATATTCCCGTGCTTTATCATCATTCATCATCCATCCATGCTCACGGACATAATAAGTTATATTATCATTCCTTGCTTTTATTTTATCGCGTATATCTTTTCTTAAGAATGAAGATCCAAATGTTATCTGGATTGTACCTCCGTTTTCTGCTAATGCCTTAATCATCCCATCGCTCATATTTCTTTCGAATCCAGGAGTAAACTCACGGCAAGATGAATGAGATGCAATAACCGGTACTTTTGTGATCTTCAGTACGTCCCAAAAAGTTTTATCTGAAACATGTGAGATGTCGACCATAATACCTAGTTCGTTCATACGCTTCACAACTTCTTTACCAAAGGGAGAAAGTCCTCCCCACTTT
The DNA here is from genome assembly GCA_024103215.1 of Melioribacteraceae bacterium. Lineage (GTDB taxonomy): Bacteria > Bacteroidota > Ignavibacteria > Ignavibacteriales > Melioribacteraceae > JAGFIY01. The sequence goes on from JAGFIY010000029.1 coordinate 42,112, forward strand.
TCTTCATCATCATAAGAAGAATCACCAATATGGTTGTTTGATCCGTGAGTCAAAGTTATATATCTAATTCCTCTATCATAGAAGTAATCAATATTTTTGAGATCGCTTTCGATTGGAGAACCATTTTCCATTCCAAGAGGCAGTGAGATTTTCCCCATTGCAAAATTATGATATATATCGTTAACAGATTTCGGAATTGCAGTTTTATCCGGGTCGGTTTTCACAACATATTCAACAAAATCTATTAGTTCATCTGCTTTTGATTTACTTATTCCTTCGGCTTCGTATCTTGCGGATGTAAAAATTGAGATGAAGGGAGCATTAAGACCGCCTTCAACTGCTCGTGCGAGATCAAAATTTCCTTCATCTGATCTATCTGCAATGTCATCTCTTTTAGATATCAATCTATAATGAAGATCAATATGTGTATCAACAATTATGATCTTCTTGGCGAGTTCAACTGCTTTTTTTCTCAGCATTTTATCTTCCATAGATATTTCCGGATTAATTATTGTTAAAAGCAGCAGTAATAACCATTTCATGAGTTTCCTAAATATTATTAATTAAGTTCTTTTTCTTAAAATGCGGAGAATCACCCCATTCACCATAACCAATTTCGCTTTCAATTCCGTAGATACGCTGTTTAAGACAGTCCAAACAAAGTTCGGCATCGTCGTCAATACATGGTTTATTATCATAGAGTTGATAAGCTTCGCGATATTCCATTGGTGTAATATTCGGCATTATGATATTTGCTCCGGCAAGAAGCCCCATTTCTCTTCCGCTGTATTTTAATGCTTGCAATGCAGTGGTTGAGGCAATATTTACATCTCTTAACAAAATTCTTGCACAGGCTATCATCTTTAAGCCGAGAAGATATTGCTCATCCTTCTTTTCTTCAAAATTTAAAAACTCTTTTGCAAGAGGTGTATCTTCATTCACTAAATACGGACCCATACCAAGCATATCGATGTCGAACTCTTTGAAAAAGAAGAGGTCAGAAACAAGATCATCAACCGTTTGAAACGGAAGACCTATCATCACACCGGTTCCTGTCTGATAACCGATATCTTTAATCATTTTCAAACAATTTAATCTTTCCTCAAAAAAATGATCGGGAGGATGAAGTTTTTTATAATGCTCGGGATTCGAAGTCTCGATTCGCAAAAGGTATCTATGTGCACCAGCCTCGAACCATCTCTTGTATGTATCGTATGACTGCTCTCCGAAGGATATTGTAATCCCCAATTCGCCGTCGGAAAGTTTTTTAATTTCCATTAAAGTCTTTTCGATAAATTCGATAAAAGCTTTGTCATTCCTTTCGCCGCTTTGAAGTACGACCGAACCGTAATTATTTTCATACGCCCACTTCGCTGCGGAAAGAATTTGTTCTTCTTTTAAAACAAATCTATTTACATTTTTGTTGCTTCGCCTAATTCCACAATAATAACAATCTTTACGGCAGATATTGCTTAGTTCTACTATTCCGCGAAAATAAGTTTTGTTGCCAACGTACTTCTGTTTTATTTCGTATGCTTTTCGAAAAAGTAAATCGATATCTCCACGATTCTTTAATTGAAGCAGAAATTTAAAATTATCCTTAGTTAGTTCATCCTCAGAATCAATTTTGTTCAATATTTGGTTTAATGTTCTCAAAATCAGATCATAATGGTTTTTATAACTAAAAGTTCAAGATTGGTTTCAGATAAGTTTTTCCAACTTCGAGCAACCTGTTTGGGACAATCAACAATCGTATCACGTTTCAATAAATGTGTTTCTTCTCCGATGGTAAGTAGCCCTTCTCCGAAGATCACATAAAATTGAACTTCAAAATGTGATATATGTTTTTCCAACTCGGCTTCAGGTTCAAGAATAATGTGAATAATTTCCAATTTATTATTTGATAATATTTTTCTTGAAGTGATTCCTTCTTTAGTCCGAATAACTTCACATTCATCAATTTTTTTAATCAATTTTTAATCCTCATGTTTTGTTTTGAATCCTTTTTGCATCCATCCTTTTGCAAGAAACAATCCGAGAGGAGAAATTACTGCAATAAATCCATAAATAAGCCACATCATTTCGGAATTCATCAATGAAGGAGGTGTATCAGCAGGAACGTATTTCATTAGGAACCATCCTGAGTAAAGACTTGTGACAATTTTTGTTAAGAACCAAGGAAACTGTCCGATGCCCATATAAATTCCTGTCATATTTTTCGGAGCAATTTCAGCAACCCACTGTAAAAATCTAGGCTGCCACATTGCTTCCCCTATTGTCATAATAATTAAATAAGCCATCAGATTAAAGAAGGTTGGACCGGTAGCTAAAATGAAAGTTGGTACAGCCATCACGAAAGTTCCAATAATCATCATTGTATATGTATTTTTTTTTGAGGTGAGTGCGGTAACCATCGGAGTAAGAATAAAAATTAAAATTGGATTCAAGTTAACGAAGAACTCAAAATTGTCCTGTATAAATCCATCGAATGCTCTGCTTGTGTAAAGCGGAATTGTCAACCAATTGTGGGCAAATAAGGTTTGCACTGGAATTAAAATGAAAATAAAAAATAAAAATCGAAGATCTCTTAGCGGAAAATTTTTAATGTAATATTTTACTTTTTCTTTTGTAGTCATCTTTGCCATTTCATCTTCTTCATCCTTTTCAGCTTCCTCAGCAGTCGTTCCGGCTTCTGCTTTTATTTGGTCGACTGCATCCTTCATCGCCTTTTTGGTGATAATAAAATAAACTACACCAATTCCAATAACTGTAAAAATTGTCATAAACCAGAAAACACCCGTAATTTCAAACGATTTTCTTATTGGAGGAGAAATCAATCCCGGTAAGAATCCACCGAGATTCATTAGGGCATAGAGCATAGCATATCCCATTGCTGCGGTTTTCGGAGTAGTAAGTTTTTTAACTCCGGCATATGCTGCTGGCTGATAAATTCCATAACCGAGGATAATTCCAAGTATTCCAAGCATCGCTAAAATATGAGCTGATTGCCAAAGACCCGGAGCGCCGATTTCAGGTGAAAGGGTGAGCAGTGCGCGTCCAACAAGCATCAAAGAAAGAGCTATAAGTAAAGATTTTCTTAGACCAATCCAGTCGACTGTTGCTCCAAGAAATAACATTGCAATAGTAATCCCTGCTGTTAGGACGCCAACCATTCTTCCAGCATCTATGTCATCTAAGCCGACATACTCATTGAAAAAAATCGCAAGCAGACCTACAACACCAAAATATGTCATACCTTCGAGCACATAGGAAAGGTTCAGACCAAAAAGTGCTCTTGATGTATGAGCAAGATCAATAAATGGTTGAGTTATTTCTTTAGTAATATTTCCAAAAAACGATTTTCCATTTTCATCATTTTCAGCCATCAAGTTACCTTCATTTATTTTATTTGATAATATTTACTTCCGGTTCGAGAAAAATACCAAATTCCTCATAAACTTTTGTTTGAATATCCAATGCAAAATTATAAATTTCTTGGCCAGACGCATTTCCATAATTGACAATCACTAATGCCTGCTTTTCAAACGTACCGACGTCCCCAATACGTATCCCTTTTAATCCACAGATTTCGATAAGCCAGCCAGCTGGAATTTTGAAATTCTCATTTCCTAAAATATATATTGGAACATCTCTGTATAGAGATTTAATTTTATCAACCGTAGTTTTATTTATTATAGGATTCTTAAAAAAACTTCCTGCATTTTTAAATTTGGACGGCATTGGAATTTTTGAATTCCTAACAGCAATTATCACTTCTCTTAGCTGTGCTGAATTAGAAACTGTAAGATTATTATTTTTTATATATTTTTCTATTCCCTCATACGCAAAGTTTAATTTTCTGCTCTTCGCAATTTCCAATTTTACTGAAAGTATAACAACTCGATTTTTCAGCTCATTTTTGAATACACTTTCCCTATAAGAAAATCTACACTCTGAGCTATCCATACTTCGTATATCGCCCGTTCTAAGATCGAAAATTTCGCATTCCTTTAAAAAATCACTTAACTCTGCTCCATATGCTCCGATATTTTGAACGGGAGCAGCACCCACGCTACCTGGTATATAAGATAAATTTTCAAGTCCTATTATACCGTGCTCCACAGATGCTTGAACTAAATTGTCCCAATTTTGACCACCATAAGCAGTAATTTTCCAATTTTGACTTGTTTCCTCAATTTTATATCCAGATTTTTTCATATGCAGAACAATTCCATTAAAGTTATTTATGAAAAGACTATTGCTACCATCGCCTAAAATAAAGTAGTTAAGATCGTTTTTATAAATAAAGTTATATATCTTAGGAAGATCAGCAAAATCTGAAATTTTAATGTAATATCTTGTCTTTATATCAACACCAAAGGAGTTAAGTTGTTTTAGAGAGTAATTTTCTAAGATTTTCATAAATTCCTCCAATCAATCATCTTTATTTCTTTTCCATCAGATTGAAGGACTATTGCTCCGGAAATATCAGTCCGGAGCATTGAAGCACCGATCCCCTCATAGCGATCAACCACATCAGGTGCTGGGTGATTAAATTTATTTTCAATACCTGCACTTATAAGTGCAAACTTAGGACTAACTTTTTCTAAAAATTCAACTGTTGAACTTGTTCTGCTCCCATGATGCCCAACTTTCAAAACATCTGAGTGTAAAAATCCCGAATAATTCCGGACAAGCAACTTCTCAGCTTTCTTTTCCGCATCTCCGACAAATAAGAATGTATTATCACCGTGTACTATCTTAATTATGCCGCTTTTATCATTTGAATCCAACAAATCATATTCTGCATCCGAGGTATCGTTCAAAAAATAAATTTTTGCATTCCCAAGGACAAAAGAAGAGTGTGAATAATACTTAAATGGTACATTATGTTCCTTAATCAAATTCTCAAACTCAATATCCTTTTTCAATGTGGAATCTACTTCAGGTTTGATAATTTTATCGACCAGATTATTCCTTATAAGCGACTCAAATCCTTTATAATGATCGGAGTCTAAGTGGGATACAAAGCCAATATCAATTTTTTTAATGGACAAAGTTCTCATTAGTGGATAGATTGTACGCATTCCGTTGTCGAAATTTTGTGATGCGTCTCCCGCATCAATAAGTCCGATTGTTCCGTCCGGAAATTGGATTAAAATTCCATCACCTTGACCAACGTCGATCATGAATACAGTTAATTCATTATCCTTCAATAACTTTACATCATCTAAAGATGCAAAAATAATAATATTAAAGACAGCAAAAATAATTATCAGTGATTTTGGAACTAGATTTTGTGTTTTTACTAAAAAAAGAATCGAGATGAAGACATAAAAAATTATCATATCTAAATATGAAAATTGAGGTATATATAGATAACTAAAACTTAAGCCCCCTGAGAAATTGACTATTGTATAAAGTATATCTATAAATAATTGATTTGACGCAGCAAATACTGATGCTAACCAAAATGATAAATATGTTAGAATTATCGTCACAATCCCCAAACCGACAATAAAGCCTATTAAAGGAATCACTATCAGATTAGCGAACAAGGAGATTATCGAAAGTTTGTGAAAATACATCAATGTAAAAGGAAGTGTTCCTATTTGTGCGGCTAAAGAAACACTAGCGAATAAAAGCACGTTTTTAATTAATTTGTTTTTCAAAATAGAATTATCAATAAAAGTTTTGAACCTTGGATAAATTATTAGGATAGACAGCACTGCGGAGAAAGATAATTGAAATCCGGGATTGAACAACTCATTTGGGTTAAGCATAAGTAAAATTAAAGCTGCTATAGCAAGAGAATTGAATACGTTATAATTTCTATTTGACCATTCTGAAATAATTAAAATAATCGCCATTACCGAAGCCCTAAAAACAGAGGGCGGCGAACCGGTAAGTATAACAAAAAACAATAAACCGGTAATCGTAAGAATATACTTCAAATAAATATTCATCCTACCAAACACAAAAAGAAATATTAAAATGATATACCCAACATGAAGTCCCGAAACTGCAAGTACATGAATCACACCGCTGTTTACAAATTTTTCCCGGGTTTCATAATCTATTTCACTTCTATCTGCAAGAATCAGACCCCGCAGCAACAGCGCACCCTCATTGGAATACAATTCCTTAAATTTAGAGTCAATAGATTTTCTAAGAGAGAATATTATATTTGGGAAATTCTCTTGATCATCATCAAGAATTTTCAAATCACTACTTTTATATGCATTTATTAAACCGGAAACACCAATTGATTTTAAGTATTTATTATAATCAAATTCTCCGGGATTTCTTTCCTCCCTACCTTTTGAAATCGTACCTTTTATTTCGACTGTATTTCCAATTGCGAGATATTCATATTTATTTTTGAGCCTTGAAAAATTTTTATCATATAATTTTGCCAAATAAATTCCGTTCGTAGCATAAGTGATTGAATTGTTACGCACAGAATCGCATTCAATTAAGAAAGCAATGTGATTTTCTCTGGCTAATTCAACGGAACGTAATTTTCCCCACATTGTGGATTTAGTTATCTTTAATTTTTTGAAGGGATAATTTCCATCAGAATAATCAGTATATCTTGAAGAAAGAAATCCAAGACAAATAATCAGCAAGATCATTATTGAATTAGAAATGATTCCGTGATTTTTTTTGAAAAATACTATTGATGATAAAACTAATATGGGAGCAGTAATGTAGAGAATAGCAGTTTCTTCTATTTCAATAAAGCGAGAAATTAAAATTCCGAGTGCAAATAAAATTGTAAATTTTATCAGCGGATAATCTCTCATTCGTAAAGACTCATAATTGTTTTTTTAATCTGGTCAATACGTTTAATCTTATTATAAAAATATTCTGAATTTGGTCCGGCGAAAATAACAAATGCGGGATTTCTTGTATGAGTTTTAATCGATATATCTTCCAAATTTCCGTGATCGGAACATATTATCAGATTCATTTGAGCAGGGAGAAGATCTAATATATGAAATAGAAATTCGTCAAATGTTCTAAATATTTTCAAAAATTCGTCTTTAATTCTGCCATGACCTATATGATCCGATAGAAAATATTCGAATAAGGTAAAATGATTTTGCTCAGAAAGTTTGATCAATCTATTAGCCGCTGTTTTTGGTTTAATGATCGGCAGTTTGTAATTCAGTTTTGAAACCCATCTTGAGTTATCAATCTCGGCGCTCAATGCCTTTCCAGAATGAAGTTCTTTCGCTTTTCTCAATTTGACTCCACTCATAAGACAACTTAATGATGTAACGCTCAACCGTTTTTTACCCGAATTAATATAATCAAAAAATATTTTTGGATAGGCATTTACAAAGGCGGGTTTAAATCCCTTTTCTAGGAATGACTGAAAAATATTTTCTTCTTTCAAAATCGGGATAAGAGTCGAGTACGGATAGGGACCAAAATGTTGTCCAATAATTTTTTGAGCATTTATTCCGGCAAAAATTGATGTCTGCCCCGTTCCACTTTGCGGTAATCCTTCAACTCCTAACACAGCATCGATGCCGCTTAAAATTTTATCGCCCGATCTGATAGGAATATTTCCTTGATGTGGAAGCTCTCCGAAAATAGCAGAAAATGTCTTAAATCCATATTTAAAGAAAGGATTAACTTCTGGATCATCCTCACCAATTCCGACACCATCAACAAAAATCATTAATGTGTTTTTCATTTTTCGGATTCGATTATAATTGTTACCGGTCCGTCGTTTATTATTTCAACCGTCATCATCTCACCAAAAATACCGGATTTAACATTTTCTTCACCCAATTTATTTTTCATCCTTTGGATAAAACTTTCATAAAGAGAAATTGCCTTATCCGGTTTTGCTGATTTAATAAAACTTGGTCTATTCCCCTTTCGTGCATCACCGTACAACGTAAATTGAGAAATTATTAATACCTCGCCGTTCACATCTTTCAACGAAAGGTTCATCTTGTCATTTTCATCGTTGAAGATTCTCAAATTTGTACATTTATCAGCGATAAAAACAACATCATTTTCGGAATCACTTTCGGAAATTCCAAGAAGAATCACGAAACCTTTACCAATAGATTGATAATAATTTCTTTCACCTATTTCTACACTACCTTTTTTTACTCGCTGAATAACTGCTTTCACTTCAATCTCCCCGAAATTATTCTTGGTATATTTGAATAATCATTTATTACTGAAATATCCGTAAATAAACTTTTCATCTGTTCAACAACTTTTTCATGCATTTCTTCGCCGATTTCAAAGAATAATCTGCCATTTGGATTCAAAAGGATTGGTGATTTTTCAATTATAAAATTATAAAAAGTCATTCCATCATTTTCATCAGTCACGGCATATTTTGGTTCAAATTTGACTTCGGGTTGTATTGAATTATATTGATCCAGAGTTACATAAGGAGGATTCGAAACAATAAAATCAAATTTGCCCAAGATTTGCAAATCCTCATTTAGAATATTGTGATGGACAAATTTTATTGCTTTTTTATCTTGCAAAATGTTAACGGCATTTGAATATGCAACTTTTAGTGCTTCTCTGCTGGAATCAGTTGCCGCAACTTCAATCAAAGGTTCGGAATATTTTAAGGAAATTGCAATCGCACCGCTTCCTGTTCCGATATCTAAAACTTTTTCTCCACCTTTTACAAATTTCAAGACTTCCTCAACTAAAAGTTCTGTCTCTTGACGCGGTATTAATACATTTTCATTCACTTGAAATTTTAGATTAAAAAACTCCGTATAGCCGAGAATATATTGAAGTGGTTCTGAATTCGAACGCTTTTTAATATAAAGCCTATATAGCTCTTTTTCTCCTTCATTCAAAGGTTTGTTGTACGAAAGATAAAGTTCAAGACGCTTGCATTTTAGAATATCGGCAAGTAAGTATTCGGCATTAATTCTTGGTTCGGGAATATTATGCTTTTGGAGAAATTCAGTGGATAATTTTATTGCTTCAAGGATTGTTAGCATATTCCAATGTGTAAATAATTAACTTGGAATTTAACGAAAAAAGCAAAGATTATGAAGTCAAAAGCCTTAGCTATTTGCTTGACTGATAAGTAGTCATGATAAATTCTGCAACAGCTCTTGCTTCGTTGGGTTTCAATCCTTGATTTGGCATTGCCGGATAAGCAGGATCAATTTTTTGCGGATTGAGAATAAATTCCGCTAAGCCGTCTATATTATTTTCATATTTCGGTAAAACGCTGTTATAAGGAGGTCCAACAAGTTTTGTATCAAAATTATGACAAGCAATGCAGCGTCCGTTGTATATTTCTTCCCCATTCACTTCTACTTTGAAGAGACCTAATTCTTCTTTAAAATTTTGAGCAAATAAATCGTACTCTTTTGCTAATTTTTTTGTGTGAAGCTGTGATGTTGTATTGAAAGCTGTTTGATCTTTCACGATAAAAAGAGTAACCATAATTAGCGTTAAAAACATTGTTGAGCTTCTGTATTTTACATTAGATTCTTTTAACATAAAATATAAAAGATTTGCCAACACCAAGAGGATGAACAAAACAAATACTGCAATACCAAAATATGACCAGTTCAATGCATTCTTTGGTAATAAAAGAATATTTACAGCATATAAAACGGGTTGCGCAAGAATGAACAGCATTGCGGTTTTTAAGGCAAAATTTCTAGCAAAAATTGTATAATCGTTTTCCTTACCAGAGTATTTTCCCCCGGGTTTGAAAAAGACATACAAAATTCCGATAGCAGTAATCGAAAATGATATTGCTATGAAATGTAAGAAACCGGTTATTGTCTGAATGGAAAATAAAATGGAAAGAATTGATTCTCCTTCCGCCCATCTTGTTGAATCGGTAGCAAATTGAACTGAGCCAATAAACACATAAACGGAAATAAAGAGAAAAATCAACCCGTAAGAACCAGATTTAATTAATACCTTATTTGTAGTCTTTTTTAAAGTATCGAATTCACTTTGAATTGAATCGTCCCGCTCTCCATTTAATTTTGTTAAGTTGAATATATCTGATAAATGAAAACTGTATTTAAACGTGAAAATTGCAATAACCGATGCTATATAAATAAGAAATGAGAAAAATATATTGCCGGAGACACTTCCGCCCGAACTCTGCATTAGTTGTGAATAACAGAACATCATACTCAACATTGGGATTGCACCCAGAGCCAATGCCGAGCTTTTATTAACAGTTACTAAATCAATTACATCTTTAGAGAATTTTATGTAAGTAGTGTTTTTCTCTTTTCTACCTTTTTTATTATAAAGCACAGAGAAAAATGTCGAACCAAGAAGCAATGCAAGATACGGAATGAGCAAAAGCATCGTAAGGATCATAACGTATTCCAATAGTTGAATATGACCTGACGACTGAGGTAATGCAAATTGATCTAAAAAGTTCATTTGTAACTTCCCTTAGAAAACTAATTTATCCACAAACAGTAAAATTGTAACTATTAAGACATATGAATTTAAATTCATGAATGCCTTGCGGTATTCACCTTTATTTATGTTATCTTCAATCAAAAGTCCTCTGTTTTTAAGAACCAACCATATTCCAAGAAATAATAAAACTGTTGATGCAAAAATTGGATCGGTTGAAGTAAAAAATGAAATAGAAAGCCCTCCGCCGGTTAACGCAACCGTCCAAAAAAATGTAAGTTTTGAAACTGTAAAATCCGAAAACATACTTCTTAATATTGGGAATCCGGCAGAATTATAATCATCAGCAAATATTAAATAAAGCAGCCAAAAATGAGGGATCTGCCAGATGAACAAAAACAAAGCAATTACCAGAATTATTTGATCGGTTGCATTACCTCCCATTGCTGTCCAACCAACTATAGGAGGAATTGCGCCAATTACCGCTCCTGGGAAAACAGCAAGCGATGTTTTTCTCTTTAGTGGAGTGTATATTAAATTGTACCAAATCATTGCAGTCAGAGCTAACAATAGTGCAATTAAATTACCTAACGAAAAAATAATCATTGAACCAACAAGTGAAATTATAAGAGCAAACAACACTGCATTAAAATATTTTATATTACCACTTGGAAGCGGGCGGTTTTGCGTTCGTTTCATTCTTCCGTCAAACTTCCACTCTTGAATCTGATTTATTGATGAAGATCCAACTGCCAAAAAGAACACGCCTAACGAAACTACTGACGAAGATACACTAAACTCTCCTGCGTATAAAACAGATCCTAATAAAGTAGTAATTCCAACAAAGAATGTAATTCTGAATTTTCCTAACTCAGCGTACTTAATTATTAACTCGAGAAAAGAGTTAACCTTTAATTCGGAGGTCGAAGTAGTAAACGTAATTTGTTTTAAATTTTTCATACTACAGTTGAACTTCTGTGGAATCTGATTTCATATTATTTTTTTCAACTTGCACTGGTTCTTTCTGTGATGTTTTTTTCTTTAGCCAATTCTCATATTCTGATTCTTCCATCGCTATCACTTTTGAATACATTTGTGAATGATTCAAACCACAATATTCCGCACAAGCGATTTCGTATTCACCAACTTCATTTGCAGTAAAAACTAAATAGTTTAGTTTTCCGGCTATTACATCGGTCTTAACCCTTAATGCGGGGATCCATAAAGCATGGTTTACGTCAGCAGATTCCAGTTCTAGAAGAATCGGTTTATTGACTGGAACATATAATTCTTTTGTGGAAAATCCATCGTACTTAAATTCCCATTCCCACATTCGTCCAACCCCTGAAAGTCTTAGAGCATCCTCCGGTATATATTTCCCTTCTTTAAAGCCTTGATAACCGAAATAAAACATACTTAGAACCAAAATAGTAGGTATAACTATCCAAATGGTTTCAAGTGCAACACTTCCGTGAATATCTACCGGCTTATGACCCTTTTTGCGGTTATACTTAAACACGAAATAGATCATCACAGCCGTAATTCCCAAAAGAAGGAACACGGAAATTGCAACGATATAAATCATTACCGAATCAACAGTCTCAACATAGTTGGTCGTTTGAATCATCCTTAACCTCTACCTAAAGGAATAATCGACGAATGTAAGCGCGAATATCACAAACAATGTTGCTCCGCTTACAAGGAGAAAAAATTTGAAAATTGGTTCGTCGAATTTTATGTGCATAAATATATTTATTACCAATGCCGATTTTATTGCTGCAATTGTCAAAGCAACAAAAAGTGTAAAATTACCTAAATCTATTCCTGCAACAGTTACAGTAAGTGAAGTAAGTGCGAGTAATCCAAGCCACACTAAAACATATGTACCATAACCGGTTATATGATGTTTTGATTCAGACATAAGCAAAATCCCTTATTGTAACAGATAAAATAACGGAAACAAGAAAATCCATATTAAGTCGACAAGATGCCAATAGAGACCCGAATTTTCAAGTTTTATGTAATTTTCGTGATTTATAGATCCTTTCATTATCATAACAAGAATAACAGAAAGAATAACTACACCAATAATAACGTGCAGTCCGTGAAGTCCCGTCATTACATAATAAAGTCCGTAGAACAAAATTTCACCGTTAGATTTTCCTAGCAGATACTCAGAGCCGGGATAAATTCCATGTTCGATCTTCGCACTCCATTCAAAAAATTTATTTATCATAAACGCGAGGGCAAATACAATAGTTACTGCTAAAAATATTATTGAAAGGAATTTATTTTTTTTCTGAATCGCTCCGATAGCTAAAGCAACGGTTAAGCTTGACGTTAAAAGAATAACTGTATTTAATGCTCCAACGGTTACGTTCAATTCCATCGCTGCAACTTTAAATTGATCAGGAAACTGAAAACGATATACAGCATAAATAAGAAACATACCACCGAATAACAGAAGTTCTGTAAAAAGAAAGAGCCACATTCCCATTTTTGAACCAACGTCATCTCTATGCACTGGAGCGTGAACAGTTGCTTGATTGTTATGAGTCATGTTCTAATTCCTTCAACTGACTAAAATCATAAGGTTCATGTTTTACTGTTGGAATCTCGTGGAAATTGTGCAGCGGCGGCGGTGTTGAAATATGCCATTCGAGTGTTACTCCTCCCCAAGGATTCATACTTGCTCTTTTACCTTTGAATGCAGAATAAATCAGATTGCCGAAAATTAAAACAACGGTGATTAGCATCAACCATGATCCTATTGTTGAAACCACTTGAAGACTTGCAAATTCCGGAAGATAATCGAAGTATCTACGTGGCATACCGATATAACCCATAATAAATTTCGGAAAATAAAGTGTGTTAAATGCGATAAAGAATAATCCTGCTGATAATGAAGCAAGTTTTATGTTATACATTCTTCCGAACATTTTCGGGAACCAATAAAATAAAGCGGCAAAAAATATTGTCCCAGTTCCTCCAAACATTGTATAATGAAAGTGTGCAACAACAAAATAAGTGTCGTGAAGATGAATATCGGTAGCAAGAGAACCAAGAACCAATCCTGTCAAACCGCCGATTGAAAACAAGAATATAAAAGCCATTACCCATAAAAAGGGCGGCTTCGGATCAATCGAACCTTTGTACATTGTAGCAACCCAGTTAAATACTTTTACACCGCTGGGCAGAGCAACAAGATAAGTGAGCAGCGAAAATATCCATTGTGCAGTTTCACTCATTCCGGAAGTAAACATATGATGAGCCCAAACAAGATAACCAACAAATGCTATTGCCAAACTTGACATCGCTACTGCTTTATAGCCAAAAATTGTTCTTCTTGAAAAAGTTGGAATTATTTCCGAAACAACTCCCATAGCAGGAAGAATCATAATGTAAACTGCAGGATGTGAATAAATCCAGAATAGATGCTGATATAAAATCGGATCACCGCCAAGTGCTGGATCGAAGATACCTACGCCAAAATATCTTTCGATAATTACCAGCAGAATTGTAATTGCAACAACTGGTGTAGCAATTATCTGTATCCAAGCCGTAGCATAAGTTGACCAGATGAATAAAGGCATCTTGAACCACCCCATTCCCGGTGCTCTCATCCGGTGCACTGTTGTTACAAAATTCAGACCTGTGAGCATCGAGGAAAATCCTAGAATAAATGCTGCAAAAATCGCAAGCGACACGTTAGTGCCTGTTCTAACTGCGTAAGGTATGTAAAATGTCCATCCAGTATCCATCGGTCCGCCGGGCAGCACTATCGAAATCAGAGCTAATGTTGCCCCGATAATATAAACCCACCAAGACAAAAGATTTAATCTAGGGAATGCGACATCTTGAGCGCCCAATTGAATGGGCAAAAAGAAGTTACCGAAGACTGCAGGAATTCCAGGAATGATAAATAGGAAAATCATTATCACTCCATGAAGCGTAAACAGCTGATTATAAGTTTGCGCATCAACTATCGTCTGCCCAGGAGCAATAAGTTCGAGTCTCATTAATATTCCGACAATCAGTCCGACAAAAAAGAATGCAGCTATACTTATAAGATATAGTATACCAATCCTTTTATGATCGGTACTAAAAATCCATGACCTAATGCCGGTAGCTGCTTTAGTTGTACCTTCTTCATAAAAACTTTTAGCAGTTATGGCTGCGGAATTTCCGTTTGCCATTTTATATACACTCCTTAACTTTTTTTCTTTTTCTTAAAAACTAAGATTGATAAAAATATTCCAACACTCAGTAAAATTATCGATCCCATTATTCTAGTAATGTTTAACGTATAATTTCTTCCTTCGGGATCATAGCTGAAACAGAATTGAAGAACTTTTGCAATTGTCGGATTCGTTTTTCCTGCTTCAGCATCGAGTAATGCCATTTTTACATCAAACGGATTAAAAGTAATTCCAAACAAATACCTTGATATTAATCCTTTAGGTGAAATTGTAACAACTGCACCCGGATGTAAATATTCGCCCTCGTTTTCCTTGTAATAAAATCCAACAGCATCCGTAATTTTTTTAATATTAACACTATCTCCTACCAAAAAATACCATGCGGAATCAGGAAAAGGGTTTTTCATCCCTGCAAAATAATTTTGTTTCCAACGTTTTGCTGTCTCAACTGTTTCTTCGTGATCAAAGCTTAAGCTTATCACTTGAAAATCTTCTTGAGGAACTAGATCAACTTTGTTCACAACCCATGCAAGCTCAGTCAACAATGGATTACAAATTCCGGGACACTCATAATAAACCAATGCAAGCAATGTAGGTTTATTAATTATTTCTTTCAGACGAATCGTATCCCCTTCGCTCGTTAAAAACTGCACATCAGCTGGAAGAAAATCGCCAAGCTTCTCATCAATCCCAACTTCAATTTGATCATCCTGACCGTAAACTAGGATCCCGATCAAAAAGAAAAAGAACACAATATGTAATTTGTGAAACATAGTATTAGAGCGAACTCAAATACTGATAAAGCTGCTCCCACTCATTATCAGTTAAATTTACTATTTCCGATTTTAATGCAAGCATTTTCGGATCGGATGAAGCAGTAAAAATAAAATCATTGAAATCTAATGAATCGTTAAATCGTAGCTTAAAATTCTGTATCGTCTTAATGGGATCTATTGAATAGTTTTGCAGAATTAAATTAGTGTTTTCAGAAACAGACCTTTCCATTAATAGTTTAGTTGATTTTCTAAATTCTGAAGCAATAATTTTTTTAGCCGATTTAATTGGGATGTTATTCGGTTCGACAACACCTTTTGTCAGTTGATACTGCGAATCAAGTGATACAATCTCATCTTCCGTCACTTCCGGGTAATCTGTTAATGTTCGAATAAATTGTATTATTGCTACCCGGTCTTCAGGAGCAATAAATTCATATGCTGTCATACCGCTGCCGGCAATTCCTTCCTGGAGAGTTTTATAAAGCTGTGAAAATTCCCTCCCGTTTTTCCAACCGTCTAATTCATAAAAACTTCTTGGTGGAGGATTCAATACAGCACCCGCCGGTCCGTCCCCTCTCCCTTCAGCACCATGGCATGAAGCACAATTAGTTTGATAAAGGTCCTTCCCCTTAGCAATAAAATCAGAAGTTGGATTAGAAATTAATTCTAAATCCATAGCCGGACGAATCCCTCCAACTTTCAAAGGAATATCTCTTTCAATTCTTAATGTATCTAACGCTGTTCCGGGAATTTGATTAAATGATATTTCATCAAGATTTTTAACAAAATAAACTCCTATTATCAAAGCAACAGCGAAGAAATAAAAATATACAAGTCCAAACAATCTCAATGGAGATTTAAGCGCATCTAAAAAATTTATTTCACTTTCGATTTTTTTGTTCATGTCGTCCATTCAATCACCGAAAATTATAATCTAAAATCCAAACCACGTTTAAGTTTTGGATCCCCAATCGGAATAATGTTTTCTTTTCTTGCTTTCCAATTAAACATCGTTAAGATCAATCCAAGTCCTAAAATGATAAATCCAATTTCATTCCAACTGAACACAAAACCTTCGGGATTGAAAGTTGGAAGAACTAACCAATAGAGATCAATAATGTGCGCGAATAATATCCAGATGGACATAAATTTTAATCTTTTTTCGTTCATTTTTGAAGGCTGTGAAAGTAATGCAAAATAAGGCACAAGAAAATGTGTGATAATCAAGAAGATGCTAAAGTACATCCAACTTCCTTCCCACTTATTAATAAACCAAAAAGTTTCTTCTGGAAGATTTGCGTACCAAATAAGCATATATTGAGAAAAAGCGATATATGCCCAAAAGTTAATAAACGCAAAAAGCAATGCACCAAAACTATAATAATGATCTTTTATTATTCCCTTAATAAAGTATCCTTTTTGAACGAACATAATCACAAGAAACGTACCCGCAGCTAGAGATGCTAAAACAGTTCCTGCGAAAAAGTATACACCAAATATTGTTGAGAACCAATGAGGTTCTAAACTCATTAAGAAATCGATTGCTGAAAAAGTTAAAGTCAATGCAAACAACGGCATAAACAAAGCCGAAAACCTTATATTGCGTTTTGTTAATTTTTGATCTTTGGTCTTATCTTGCTTTTTCGAGTTTGAAGTGAAAATGAAATAAAATACAATCCAAACAACGAAATACGCAATTAACCTTATCAGGAAAAATGTTTCATTAAGATAAGGTTCTTTTCCCGAAAGAATTTTATCGGCAGCAACTGCATCGGTATGAGACCAATGATAAACCGAATGAACATTTAGGTAAACCGGGATCGCAATTACCGGAATCACTAAGACAACTGAGGCTAAAAATTCAAAAACTCTCCTGAATGGAGTGCTCCATACTGCCCCGGCTAAATATTCAATTCCGATTAAAAAGAGCGACCCGACTCCCACACTTGTAAGCAACATTAAGAGTACAATGTTGTTGAAAGCGCTTCGCACCGGATCCGTCAGATATGAAATAATAGCAACTAGTATCCCGATTAATAACAATGCCGAAGAAACTCTGCTCAAAACAGGTGGAATCCCTCTATGAGTATATTCAATATTAGTATTATGTTCACTCATCTTAAATCCGACTCCTTAGCATTAAATGATCTCTGAAGAACTCTCAAATACAATATTGTCGCCCATCTTTCGTTATTTGTCAATTGAGTTGAATAAGAAGGCATAATATTTTGTCCTTCGGTAACAACATGGAATATTCTGCCGTCGCTCCAATTGCGAACTTTTTCTGAATGAATGCTGGGAGGATTGGGAAACTGCCCTCGAAGTCTGCTGTCCCCTTCTCCAAAATAACCATGACAAGGACTGCAGTAAATATCATATTTCTTTTTACCCAAATTTAAATTTTCTTCATTCGCTTCAAGCGGGTTTATTAAAAATTTACCTGCTTCTTCCGGCTGATTCTTAAAAAGATAAGGCAGATTTTCTCTTGCAACAGTTCCCTCAACAGGCATTCTCATTCCAAATCCATCAGTAAAGAAAGCGGAAGATTCTTGCGGTATCACTTTTGCTTGTTCTCTCATCCAGTTAAATGGCTGCATAAACATAAGTTTGTTCAAAGAAAAATATGTTGCGCCAGAAACTATAACAGCAATTAAAGCTAGGAAAAGAAGAAACTTAGGTTGAAGGATTACATTCTTATATTTTAGTTCCTCATCATCGTAATAAATCTTTGTTATATCTTTAGCGCCCAAACTTTTCAGAAATAATTCAATTTCTTCGATAGTATGATTTTCATCAGGTTCGATACAAATACCGTAGCGATCGGACGAAACAGCTTTCATATACTGAGTATCATGAAGCGGATGACTTATGTTTGGAAATTTGAAGAATATTGATATCAACGTAACAACAGTCATAACTGCTGCAAGAAGCACAGTAAGTTCGAACATGATCGGGACATAAGCTGGAAATGAAAAGAAGGGCTTGCCGCCGATAATTACAGGATAATCAATTGATGAAGTCCAATACATTAAAGCAAGCGCTGAAAAAGTACCTGTTAACCCAAACACTAATGAAAAATAAGCAAGTTTGGATGGTTTCAATTTCATTGCTGAATCCATACCATGAACAGGATAAGGCGTGTGAACATCAAACTTCTTAAATCCTTTTTCTGAAGTTTCAGACGCTGCTTTGATTATATCGTCGGGAGAATCAAATAACCCGACACCGCCGTAAAGATACTTCTTATTCATAAATTAATGTCCCTCGTGCGAAGGTTGTGAACCGTCCACAACCGCTTTAACTTCTGCAATTGAAACAACCGGAAGTGTTTTTGAAAATAGAAGTACAAATGTGAAAAAGAACCCGAAACTACCGATTAAAATCCCGAAGTCCGTAAGAGTCGGTGTATAATAAGCCCAACTCGAAGGTAAGAAATCACGTGATAAGGAAGTGACGGTAATTACAAATCTTTCAAACCACATTCCTACGTTTACAAAAACAGCTATAACAAACATAACTGGTATAGATCTTCTAATCTTCTTGCTCCAGAACAATTGAGGAAATACAACATTACAAGTTATCATAATCCAATAAGCCCAAGCGTATGGACCAAAAGCTCTATTAACAAATGTAAACTGTTCAGCCTGCACTCCCGAATACCAAGCAATAAAAAACTCCATTGCATAAGCGTAACCTACAAGTGTACCCGTTAGAACAATTATTTTGTTCATTTTTTCAAGTGTGTCAATCGTAATAATATGCTCATAATTAAAAACTTTTCGAATTACTATAAGCACATTTTGAACCATTGCAAAACCCGAAAATACTGCGCCGGCAACAAAATAAGGTGGGAAAATCGTAGTGTGCCATCCGGGTAAAATTGAAACCGCAAAGTCGAAACTCACTATAGTATGAACAGATAAAACCAAAGGTGTCGCAAATCCCGCTAACACCAAATAAACCATTTCATAATGCTGCCAGTGGCGATTTGAATTTCTCCACCCAAGACTGAATACTGAGTAAATGGCTTTTTTAATTTTTGTTTTAGTCCTATCTCGTAATACCGCGAAATCGGGAATTAAACCAACATACCAAAAGATGAATGACACGGTAAAATATGTTGAAACTGCAAACACATCCCATAACAAAGGTGAAGTAAAATTAACCCAAAGGGAATGTTGATTTGGATACGGCATTAAATAACCGGCTAACCAAGGACGTCCAACATGTATGAGCGGAAAAATAAGGGCGGTCATAACCGCGAAAATTGTCATACCTTCAGCGAAACGTGCAATACCATTTCTCCATTTCTGGCGGAGCAAAAAAAGTATAGCTGATATAAGAGTTCCGGCGTGACCAATACCAACCCAGAAAACGAAATTAACGATAGGGAAACCCCAACCTACCGGATTATTATTTCCCCAAAGTCCGGTACCATAATAGAATGATAATCCGATTGCAATCACACCGATTGCAAGCATTGTTAATGTAATTCCCAGACCAATAAAAAATTTTATATTTGGCTTTGTTTCGAGAGGTTTTGCAATCAGGTCATCTATTTCTCGAAGAGCAGGTTTCCCTTCAATTACCGATAACTCTCTTGAATAATCAATACTGCTCACTATGCATCCTCCGAATGGATATTTCGCAGTTTTGCGATATATGTAACATTGGGTTTAACATTGGTTTCTTCAAGTACATGATAAGCTAAATTGTGTTTTCGCAATTTATTTACCGCGGAATTTTCATCATTCATATCTCCAAAAACAATTGCATCTGCCGGGCATGCTTGCTGACAGGCTGTTGTTACTTCATCTGTTTTTAATTCTCTGTTCTCTTTAATTGCTGTACTTCTTGCTTCCATAATCCTCTGGATACAGAACGAACATTTTTCCATCACTCCGCGTGATCTTACAGTAACTTCAGGATTGTTAACCAAAGGTGTTACTTCGTTGTCATAATATGCATCAGCAAAGTAATCACGGAAGTTAAAAAAGTTAAATCGTCTTACTTTATAAGGACAGTTGTTTGCACAGTATCTTGTTCCTACACACCGGTTATATACCATTTGGTTGAGTCCGTCTGTGCTGTGATTTGTTGCGTTGACCGGACATACATTTTCGCACGGGGCATTATCGCAGTGCTGACACAACATTGGTTGATTACTTACTTCCGGATCTTCGGGGGTTCCGGAGTAATACCTGTCCAACCTCATCCACTGCATTTCTCTTCCGTTTTCGACTTGATCTTTACCAACTACAGGAACATTGTTTTCAACATTACACGAAGCAACGCAGACAGAACAACTAGTACACTTGTTCATATCTATTGCCATCGCCCATTTATTGCCTTCGTACTTATGTTCTTCAGTTATACTAAAAATTTTGTGTTTATGGTGCTGCAGGAACTCCGGATCATTTATATATTGATCAACAGTTCCTTCTTGAATAATATTTCTAATCTTGTGAAAATCTTTCACGGATGAATCATCAACCGCGTGATGCTCTTGAGTCGAAATTAATTTATGAAAATTACCCGTTTTCTTTATTGAAACATTATTATAAAAATAAGCTGTATTAGTGTGATTTGAAGTTAGGAATATGTTGGAATTAAAACCTACATTTTTCCCTACTTCACCAGTATTTGTTCTTCCATAACCAAGTTCGATAGAAATAACATCATCAGCCATTCCAGGTTGAACTAAAATCGGGACTTCAAGTTTTTTATCTCCCGATGTAACTTCAACCATATCCCCCATTTTTAGGTTAAGATCGTTTGCCCGCTTTGGGGAAATATTAAGATAATTGTCCCAAGTAATTTTCGAAACAGGATGGGGTAATTCCTGTAACCAACCGTTGTTAGCAAATCTACCGTCACCTATAAAATAATTCTCAGTAAGCGACAAAGTAAACTCGTTTGATTTTGAACTATTCGGAATCTGAAGTGGGGTGGTAAACTCGGGAGTTAAGGTTTTATCTTCGGTTTTAATCTTAACAAACCCATCATGCAGTGCAAGAAGCCAATAGTTCTTAAATGCTAAAGGAGATTTATTCTCAGCAAATATTGATGATTTAAAATTCTCCATTAGATAATTATGATACAAGTCTTCAGTATAAGTTTGCCCTGTTGTCCAAGCGAGCAAAATACCTTCGGTTTGACGCGAATTATAAAGTGGGGCAATAACAGGTTGTCTCAACGAATAAACATCTGCTGTCGTCTGCGAATCTCCCCAAGATTCAAGATAATGATGTGCGGGGAGAACATATTTACAGTTTTCAGAAGTTTCGTTTTCATTTACGACTACAGAAAGAGTTAAAGCAACTTTGCTTAAATGCTGTTTCCAATCTCCGGCATCCTGAAAATGATAAACAGGGTTGCTTCCTAAATTTATAAATGCACCAACATTTCCGCTAGATAATTCAAGACCGAGTGCTTGAAAATCCGAGTGTCTGTTTAATTTAAGAACTTCAACAGCGGCAGAAGTATGTGCATACAGATTTGTTGAATTTAATATTTCGTTTATGATATTTACAACATAGTGAACTTCTAGAGGAAGTGCATTACCAGCATAAACTAAAGCATTTTTCCCCGGTTTAAGTAAATCTTCGAGTAAGTAATTCAGTTTAATCTGATCAATACCTTTTTCTTCCGAAAATCTTGATAAGGAATAATTTGAGACCAACGATTCCAAATCATCCGGGAGACTAATATTTACTCTTGCATTTTTTCTTAGCTCATTTAACAGTGAAAGAACAAATTCAATTTGATTTGATGGATTTACCCTAAACCGGTAATCTGCATTCATCCCCGTGAGCGACATTGAACCTTCGGCAGAGTAAAGTCTGCTGAATTCATCAGGATTATTGACATCACGCTTTTTAGCAAAAAGTCTTGTGTTTTCAATAAAGTTATCCTCTTTCCCGAGAAAATCAGATTCGAGAGAAAGGATTACGTCTGCTTTATCAAATCTTATTTTTGGAAAATTTCGATTCCCATACAATCTCTCCCAACCGTCAAGGCGATTATGATTGTTGAAAAGTTCGTAAGAATAGACTTCGGCAGCGGGATATTTTTCTAAAAATTTATCTAATACCGATTTAAAAGTCGGCGAGTGAACCGAGTGTGTAACCAGAACAATTTTCTTTCCCGATTCCGAAACTTTATTAAGTTCTGCAATGATTGAATTATCTACTTCCGACCAATTTGTTTCACGACCATTTAATAACGGTTTTCTAATTCTTGATGGATCATAAAGGTCTAAGATTGATGCTTGTCCCTTAGCACATATTTTTCCGTTGTTAATTGGATTTTCAGTATTACCATCAATTTTAATAGGTCTACCTAAATTCGTTTTGATGAGAATACCGCAGTTTACACTGCACCCATTACAAGTTGAAGCATAATAGTTAGAGGATCCAGGAAGGATTCCTTCCGGTCTGTTAGTGTAGGGTACAATTTCCCCTTGGTCATGATAATCAGAACAACCTGCTGCAGTAAAAGCCGCGGATGCTGAAAGAAGCGCTAAAAATTTTCTTCGCGATATACCATTCAATTGCGATGGGTTAAAATCATCCGTAACGCCTTCTTCGAACTCATTTTCTAAATTTAGTTTAGAATCATTTTGGTAGGACTCGAGACTTTTCCAAAAAGATTTTTCTATTTTCTTGTTTTGATTTTTGTTGTTTTCAGACATTTAGAAAACCTATTTTGTCCTTTTTACAGAATTTGGATGAATAAAAACTTTTTTTAGTCTTTTATTTTTCTTATCTGAAGTAAAAGCTTTTAACGGGGATTTACTTAATAAAGCCAGCCCCAAACCGCCGAAAGTAATCTTCTTAAAAAATTTTCTTCTTGATGTTTTATTCATTTGTCCACCAAATTTATCTATGACAAGCAGCGCAGTAACGCGGTCCTTGTTTAACATTTTCAACATAAGGAACAAATTTTTTAGGATCACGGTGGCAGTCTAAACAAGCTGTCATCGTGAAAGATTTTACTTGTTGAATTACTTCCATTTCTCTTACATTACCATGACAAGTTTCACAATCAATACCTTTATTAACGTGAACACTATGATTAAAATATGCGTACTCCGGAACTTTGTGAACTCTTTTCCAAGGCAGTGGTCTGCCGCTTTCATAATATTCTCTAAGTTTGATTATTTCCGGTCTGTCTTTTCTTGCAACTGCGTGGCAATTCATACAAATATTAACCGAAGGGACGAGCGCTTGTCTTTGTTTAGTTACACCGACATGACAATACTGACAGTCGATTCCTAACTCGCCGGCATGAAGTTTATGTGAATAAGCTAATGGCTGCTCTGGCGCATAGCCAACACCATCGCGCTCCGGTCTGCTTACATAGAATGTTACAAGAAAAGATATAGCTGCTACAAATAAAACTAATGGTAATCTAACTTTGAGTAAATAATCAAGTACCGTTTTCTTCATTCTTTATCCTTAGTTCAGTAAACCGAATAAAAGAGAATCCCTTCCCCCTTTTCGGAAAATAAAAATAATGTTTAATGAATTGATGAAAAAGTTATGAAATAAGATTACGAAAAATAATAATAATAAAAAAAAATCAAAACGAAAATTTACGATATTTTGTCCTAAATGAGTAAAAGAGGAGTCAATTATCTGCTACATAAATAATTGTTAAAACCTAGTATTAGTTTTTTCTTGAGATAACGAAATCAACCAAACTTAATAATGCTTCTTTACTATCTGAATCATTAAATCCGGAAAGACAATTTTTTGCTTTCTCTGCATACTCTCTTGCAATCTTATCCGCATACTCAATGCCGCCGGACTCTTCAACAAATTTTATTATATCCTCAACACTGTTGTTCTTACCACGGCTTTTTAATTTCTTAATTATTTCGCTTGCTTTATCTTTATTTTTTGAGAGGGAATAAATTAATGGGAGAGTTATCTTCTTCTCTTTAATGTCCCCCCCACGAGGTTTGCCAATAATACTTGATTTGCCAATATAGTCGAGAATGTCATCACGGATCTGAAATGCAATTCCAAGATACTCACCGTAATCCCTAAACGCTTTATGAATCTCAGGATCTGTGGAAGCACCTATAGCGCCGAATTCACAACAAGTCGAAAGAAGAGATGCTGTTTTATCGGAAATAATTCTGAAATATGTCGGTTCGTCTATATCAAGCTTTCTGGTTTTGTTTATTTGAAGAAGTTCGCCTTCACTCATTCGTTGGACGGTGTTTGTAACAATTTTTAAATAATCATAATCCTCACCGTTTACTGCGGCGGTCAATCCTTTTGAAAGCAGATAATCCCCCATTAGAACAGCTATTTTGTTTTTCCACACAGCATTTATCGATGGAAGTCCTCGTCTTTTTTCCGCAGCATCAACAACATCATCATGAATAAGGGTAGCAGTGTGCAGAAGTTCTACCATTATTGCTCCTCGGTATGATTTATCGGTAACTTCTCCAACAACTTTGCTGGATAAAAAAACCAAGGTCGGTCTAATTTTCTTACCTTTTTGTTTAAGGACATATTTAGCAATTAAATCGACTAAGAATATATCCGACTTAATCGACTTAGAAAAAAGTTTGTTGAAATGATTTAATTCGGCTGAAACCGGATTAGAGATATCGGATAGGTTATTCTTGATCAATCGATTTTCTCTGGGACATTTTTGAAACGAATATACTTATTTCATATAATAAAACCAACGGAACAGCCAGCAGTATCTGTGCAACAGGATCTGTTCCTGGAGTAAGCAGGGCTGCTGCAATCAAAATTGTAATAATAGAATGCCTTCTAAACTTTTTCATTAATTGAGGTGTAAGGATCCCCAATTTTGAAAGGAGAAATGATAAAACGGGAAGTTCAAACACTAAACCCGCAGCAAGCATCACACTTATTATAATCGAAAAATATTCGTTTATTGCAAAATTATTTTCAATCTGTTCGGTTCCAAATTGGACAGCAAATTTTAATGTAAGTGGAAGCATAACATAATAAGCAAATACAATTCCGCTGATAAAACATAGTGATGAAAAAAATACGATAAGCGTTATATATTTTTTTTCCTGCTGTCTTAAAGCCGGGGCAATAAACTTCCAAAGTTGATAAAAAACATTGGGGATACTTACGATAAATCCGCCAATGAATGCAATCTGAAGAAAGAGAAAAAGCTGTCCGAACGGCCTAAGATTTTGAAGTTTTAGATTTGCAGTTCTTGCAGGGAGTAAGAGAACTTGTTCAACGAGAAAATCTATGAATATCCAACAAAGAATGGTGCCTACAAAAATTCCGATTGCAGCATATAATATTCTCCACCTCAGTTCTTCGAGATGATCGAGAAACGACATTTCATTTTCTTCAGTTTCCGAAAATGTGTCGAAGCTTTCAGATTCTTGAGCGCTCACTGATATATTATCTTAATTCCGGATATAACGGAAATTTTTTACAAAGTTCTTTAACTTCGTTTTTAACTGATGCAAGTTTATTTTCATCTTCGTGATCTATAATTGCATCATTGATTAAGGAAGCAATAATTTTCATTTCTTTTTCTTTCATTCCACGCGTCGTAGCAGCTGCAGTTCCAATACGAATACCGCTTGTTACAAACGGACTTTTTGTATCGAAAGGAATCATGTTTTTATTAACCGTAATACCTGCAAGTTCTAGAGCTTTCTCAGCTTTTTTACCGCTTATCTCTTTATTAGTTAGATTTATGAGCATCAAGTGATTTTCAGTACCACCGGAAACTATTTTATAATCGAATTCGCTCAGTGATGAAGCTAATGTTTTTGCATTTGCGATTACTTGCTTTGCATATTCAGTAAAACTATCCTGAAGTACTTCCCCAAACGCAACAGCTTTTGCCATTATTACATGCATTAAAGGCCCGCCTTGAATACCGGGCATAACTGTACCATCTATCAACTCCGACATCATTTTTAGTCTATCGCCTTTCGGAGTTTTAATTCCCAATGGATTTTCTTTGTCTTTGCCGATTAAAATTACACCTCCGCGTGGACCTCTTAATGTTTTGTGTGTTGTCGAAGTAACCACATCGCAATGTTCTAAGGGATTAGAAAGTAATCCCTTGGCAATCAATCCAGCTGGGTGAGCCATGTCTGCCATAAGGAATGCACCGACTGAGTCGGCTATTTCCCGGAACTTTTTATAATCCCAATCGTGAGAATATGCCGAAGCACCGGTTATAATTATTTTTGGCTTTTCTTTTTTTGCAAGATCTTCAATCAATTGATAATCAAGAAGTTCAGTATCTTTGTTAAGTGTGTAACCAATTGCTTGATAAATCTTTCCGGAAAAGTTTACAAAAGAACCGTGAGTTAAATGACCTCCATGATCAAGACTCAAACCTAAGATCTTATCTCCAGGATTAAGAAGAGCCATATATACAGCCATATTTGCTTGCGAACCGCTGTGAGGTTGAACGTTAACATACTCGGCATTGAATATTTGTTTTAATCTATCCCGTGCTAGATCTTCCGCCATATCAACAAATTCACATCCGCCGTAATATCTCTTGCCGGGATAACCCTCAGCATACTTATTTGTAAGCACCGATCCTGCAGCTTCAAGAACGGGAAGGCTTACAAAATTTTCACTAGCAATTAATTCCAAATAATCAGATTGTCTATCGGTTTCTTTCTTTAATATTTCAAAAATTTGGGTATCATTCTTTAAATGCTCGAACATTTTTATTCACCTAAAAATTTATAATTAACTAATCTGGTATAACAACACTTTTATTTATCCAATCATAACACTTGCCTTCAATTTTAATCACGGTTCCGGGGGCTACTTTTCTGAAGAAGTAATCTTCTTTTTGAGGAATAGAGTTTGCGAGAGCATTAATTCTTTCTTTAGCAGCGCTTGCATACTGACCACCCATCGAAACAACACGTTGATATGTTTGAACGGCAAGCAAATAAACTAATTTATCTTCATATTCAAATCCACAGTTACGTGCCGCAGCCTCATACAACTGAGCTTCGATAAAAATCGGATAATCCCAATCAGGACTAACTTTGCTTGCTTTTTGCAGATAACTTCTTGCAACCGATAATTGACCTAGTTTTTGATAAATTATAGCCAAATTAAAAAAGTTGTCTCTGTTATCCGGCTCAAGTTCAATCAATGTTTTATAAGACTGTATTGCGGCATCAGTTTCATCTAATTTTTCATATGCTCTAGCAATTTGTTTGTGATAATTTATAACTTCGGGCGATTTCTCAATTAAGAATTTAAGAGGTTCAAGAGCTGTTGAATAATCTTGATTCCTAAGTGCCATGGATGCATACTTCCAGGCTTTTTCGGGATTCTCAGGATCAAGCCGCCAAGCTTTTCCTGTAATTTCAACAAGTTCATTAGGATCTTCGGCAAGAGCTTCAATTCTTTGGATCCAAAGTGCATTATCAGGTTCGGCTTCACTTAGTGCAGAATATAATTCAAGAGCCTGCATTTTATAATCATTATCCTCAGAAGAATTTTTAGATAAAATCAATCCTAGTCTATCCTTATAACCGGATGAAATACCATTGTCAGATGCAAGTGCTGTTCTGTAAGCTTCAATTACAACTTCTGGATCTGCATTAATCCAAGTCTCTAGCACATAGGCTTTCTTCGACAGGAAGTAAGCAGCTTTCTCTTCATTATATTCAAGCGCTTTATCATAAAGATACAAAGTTGTATCAGCTATAATCTGTTTCTCTTCATCGGAGAATGTGGCAACACTGTCGTGCATAAACCAAAGGACATCTTCCATCTTTCTGAATGGTTTAAATCTCATAAATGCCGAGGGGTCAGTATTTATTACATTCCAACCGTGATTATACGCGCTGAGATAATCCTTATTTTTGTAGAATTCATAAAACAAACTGAATTCAGCCTGCAGATTTAGTTTTGAACTGTCATTAACTTCCGGAGCTGGTTTCGAATCTAAGCCAGCAGCTGAAATTGTTAATGTCAAAAGCATAAACATTGTGATTAATTTAGTCATTGTTTTCAATTTAATATCCCCTAAATTATTATCTTTCATCTCTTTGGAACCAAAGCTCGCCAAAACTTATACTGACGGCGATTTGGTAGATATATTCTTTCAATAAATTCGATTCTTTTGTTCCGCGCATTCCAAACATTAAGCCAACATCAATGGAACTTGTTTTCGTAAACGGATAGGAAAAACCACCGTGAATTCCTAGTTGATCAATACCTTTTCCGTTTATTTCATATTGAGTCTGTTCATAACTTAGACCACCCCTGTAAGTCAACTGTTCCCATAGTATCTCATCCCGGGAATCGGGATTTTTATACTCAAAAGCAATATTGAAATGATTTAAATCACAAAGCTGTTTAACTTTTTCGCCGTTGAACTCGTATTTACTCCATGCTTGAGTAACAAAATCGAGAGTAAATAGAAAAGCTTTATTCAATTCAAAACTTAGACCAACTCCCAGTCTTCCGGGAATTTTAGTTTCAACAACGTCCGAAACCAATTCCGAAGTTCCAAGTGATGAATATGAAATAAAACTAGTATCGGTTTTTAAGTTAGGAATAAAATTATACGAAGCACCGAGCCTAATGTTTGATAATGATTCGATACCAAGCAAGTTAGAAAGATCGGGAGTTATCAACCCTAAATTTAAACCGACTCCATAATGACCCTGACGTGTTGTATATTTTGAATCGTAAAATGAACCGGGTTCAAAATCTATTGAAGCTTCGTTATCAATCTTGCCTGTATAATATTCAAACGAAGCACCTATTACAAAATCTATTGGGGTTATAAAAGAAGTGCTTAAAAATACTTTCGAGATTCCGCCCTTACCTGCATAAGAAATTTTATGTGGATCAAAAGGAGTATCAGTTACTTCCTCAAAAACTTCGAATTCGACACGGGTTACTGGAGACATGCCCAAAGCCGCAGAAAATCCAAGATCTTTATCTATCGGAATTGCAAATGCAAAACCAGAGAACGCCGTATTAGAATAGAAAATGCTCTCATCTCCCGAAAGATTTACTCCATCAAAAGTAAACCCAGTTTCGAAACGAGTCAGCTGCAGTTTGTATAATCCGGCAGGATTATTTAACGAGATATTGGATGCTGAACCTAAACTATAACCGCCGCCTGCTAAACCCATTTCTCTGCCGAAATTATATAAATAAACATCGCCTTTTCCAAATCTGGAATATAAAGAACCGCCCGAAGCATAAAGTTCAAGAGCAAATAAAGATATCAAAACAAATAGAATAATTGATCTCCGCATCATCTTTGCTCCGCATAAACTAGAGTCAATTTTGGTCTTAATGCCGGATCATCAGAATTGCTTCCATATATTACGGATCTTGTCAATCCCCTAATCTCGTCAGATAATCTAATTTCAATTCCGTAATTAACTTTTCCATTTATCCAATTTTGAATAATTGTTTCGACCTGACCAGAGTATTTGTTACCATCCCTTGTTAAATACTTTACTCTAACTTGGTCGTCAATTGTTTTTAATTCCTCATCGCTGTAGAAATAAATAGCTAATGAGTCGGTTGAAGGACTTCCAAAAAGAGACTTGGATGAATCCACGCTAATTTCAAGAACGGCTTTATTCAAAACTACATTTTGCGGTATATTCGAAAGATCAAACTTTAATGAACCGCGCTGACCGATTCCTGATTGGAGAACAATCTCCTTTTCCGGAGGATTTATAATTGTCCCTTTTACAATATGAACATCGTCGCTTACTATTTCAGTTAGTAATGTATCCACAAATTCACCAGGATTTTCAAGTTCGATATAAAGTCTGGGAGTAAAACCATAAATAGAACCATTTGAAGCAGGAAATCCAATGACATATCCGGCATTGCTCTTGAAATACAAACCGTAATTTTTTCGCGTAAGTGATGAATCAACTCTTACATCCATCCAGGCTTGTACTAAATCTTTATTCAACTCGAACGCAAACAAACTATCACTGATTTCAATCTGTTCAACCTTCATATCTTCGTTTCCGACACTTAGATTGTTCAGCGAATCTGCATCAAAATTATTAAACTGCCAATACTCGAAAACCTCGTGAACCGAGTAGTCGAAATTACTGTTTGTATTTCCAATTTTATAAGAAGGGTCGAGTTCCACCCAAGACTTTAGAACATTAATATTTCCTTCTTGAAGAGGAGTATAAATTGATTCCGGTAAGAAAATAAAAAACTTCAACAAGAATGATGCTTCTATCTCACCATCTAAATTTCCCAGAAGCAGTCTTTGGGATCTACCGAGATTTACAGAATCAGCCTTAAAATTTGAAGAAGCTTGTCCCCACTCTCCTTCCAAGCTGTTTACTTCAATCAAGTTTAAAAAATCACTGTCTGGTAAAATATTTTTCCCAATAGAGATAGGATCATTTTCACAAGATGAAAAAATCAACAATGCGGAAAGTAGAAATGTAAACTGCAAAAGTAATTTCAATTAAAATCTCCGATTTTACTGGATATATACTCACAAGCGTGCAAAAAATTATCAGCCACAAAATTGGGGTAAAATTCACCGTTTTTCAAGTTAATAATTTCTTCCGCATTTTTACCGTTAAGAACAAGAATAGTTTCAGTACCCGCATTTTTTCCGCAGAGAATATCTGTCTCTTTATCTCCGATTGTAAATGATCTCTTTAAGTTGATTGAATGCTTTTCAGCTGCTTCAAATATCATTTTTGGTGAAGGTTTTCTGCATTCAACTTTTTCAGGTGGATCAAAATCCGGGTGGTAGGGACAGAAAAAAAAATCGTCTATCTCAACATCAAAAGTTTTAAGCAGCTCTTGTATTTTTGAATTAACAGCATCGACATCTGATTCTGTAAGAAAACCGCGAGTAATTCCGGATTGGTTTGATATAACAATAATCTTCAGATTAAGTTTGTTTTTAAGAAATGAAATCCCTTCGCCCACACCCGGCAGAAGCTCCACCTTATTCACATCACTTAAATAACCGGGATCTTTGTTTATAGTATCGTCGCGGTCCAAAAAAACGGCGCTTTGAAGCATTACAAATTATTTTATCACTGTTTTATAAAGTTCAACATAATTCTTAGCAGAATTCATCCAAGTGAAATTTGATTTCATTCCGGCTTTCATAATTTTCTGCCAAGTATCCGGTTCGGTTTTATATATTTTTACAGCCCTTTTAATTTCCTTTAACATTTCGGTTGAATCATATTTTTTGAAAACAAACCCGGTTCCGTTTCCGCTCTTTTCGTCAAAGTTTTCAACCGTGTCCGCTAGTCCACCGGTTTCCCTCACTATCGGAATTGTTCCATAAACAAGACTGTACATTTGATTCAGTCCGCAAGGTTCATATTTTGACGGCATTAAAAACATATCCGCACCGGCTTCGATTAAGTGAGCAAGTTCATCATCAAATCCGAGATAGCAAGAAAATTTCTTTGAATACTTGGTTTGTGCTTCCTCAAAAAATTTATGATATTTTTTATCACCGGTTCCGAGAAGAATAAAATGCACATCCATCTTCATCAATTCACGAAAAGCTTTCTTAATCAAATCGAAACCTTTGCCATCGTACAATCTTGATATCATTCCTATAACCGGAGTTTCTGCATTATATTCATAACCAAATTTTTCAGCTAAAGATTTTTTGTTATGAATTTTATCTTCCAAATTTTTTGCGGAATATCTTTTCGCTATTTTTTTATCCTTTTCCGGATTCCAAGTTGCTGAATCAATGCCGTTTATGATCCCGAAAATATCTTTCTTGCGCTTGCACAAAACCTTATCCAAGCCAGCTCCAAGTTCTTTGGAGCAAATTTCTTTAGAATATGTCTCCGAAACTGTATTAATTGTGTCAGCAAAAAGCAAACCGCTTTTCATAAAGTTAAGTTTACTTTTATGGATAACACCAGCTTCTTTATTCAACTCATTCGGAAGTCCGGTTTTTGAGAAACTAGTTTTCGGAAAAACGCCTTGGAATTCAAGATTATGGATAGTGAATAAAGTTTTTACTTGTGAGAATGTCGGATCATCACTGTAAATTGTTTTCAAATAAGCTGGAATCAAACCGCATTGCCAGTCGTTGCAATGAATGATATCAGGAACCCATCCTAATTTTTTTATCAATTCAAAAACGGATTTTGCAAGTAAAATAAAACGTTCGTCATTATCAGGGAAATCCTTGCCAGTCAAAGGATCAGAATAAAGACTATGACGTTTACCAAAATAGTCTTCGTTATCTAGGAAATAGATTTGTACGCGTGCTTTTTGTCCAACTAAAAATGAAGAACGTAATGAAAAGACAACTTCTTTTTCACCGATATTTGTTGTTAAATCTTTTAGTCGAACAACCTCGTGGATTTTGTATTTTCTCTCGTCAATCGCACCGTATTTTGGGACAACGATACGGACTTGGTGCCCTAATTCCTGCAATTTTTGTGGGAGTGCCGATGAAACATCCGCCAAGCCGCCTGTTTTTATAAATGGGACTACTTCTGAAGTAACAAATAATATCTTGAGTTTTTTAGCAGCAGCCATTTTTTACTTGTCCTTTGTTATTCAATATTGTAATTTACAAAATTATTGCCTCAGTGACAAAATGATAACTTTTGCATAAATTTGTCATCAACAGCAGCACCAAAGTTTTTTCACACTAAATCAAAATCAAATGAGAAATTTATTTGCCTATCCATCCCAAGTTATAACCGTGAACACTAACGGTAAAAATTATAAGCGCGGAACTGAAATGTCCTACATTGAAGCATTAACTGATGTATCGATAATAACTGAAGACGGAATAGTTAAAGAATTTATAAAAAATAGCGAAGTGAATTCACAAAAGTTTGATGAAGTAATTGACTGCACTAATAAAATTATTCTTCCGGGATTGGTTGAATGTCACACACATACAGTATTTGCAGGAAACCGTTCGAATGAATTTAGGCAAAAGATTTCCGGGACAAGTTACGAAGAGATAGCAAAGCAAGGAGGAGGAATAAATGCAACAGTTCAGGCAGTGCGAAATTCATCATTTGAAGAATTGTTGCAAATCAGCAAGCCAAGAATTGATTATTTTATAGCTCAGGGTATCACTACTCTTGAAATAAAAAGCGGATACGGTTTAAGCTACTATGATGAAATAAAACTTCTTCAAGTGATAAAGAGATTAAATGAAATTTATCCGATAGATATAATTCCAACTTTTCTTGGTGCGCATACTTTCCCTCCGGAATATAAAAACGATCATTCGGAGTACATAAGTGTGGTAATAAACGAGATTATTCCCTACATCGCACAAAATAATCTTGCTGTTTTTTGTGATGCATTTTGTGAGGAAACGGCTTTTTCAGCAAAAGAAGTAGAGAAAATATTTGATGAAGCCAAAAAGCATGGATTAAAATTGAAACTCCATACAGATCAATTTAACAGAATCGGCGGAGTTGAAACAGCATTGAAAATGAATGCAGTCAGTGTAGATCATCTTGAAGTTGCCGACATAAATATTGTTGAACGGCTTTCCAACTCCGAAACGACGGCAGTGCTGTTACCCGGTGTTTCATTTTTTCTCAATTACGGCTACGCACCCGCTAGAGATTTGATTGACAATAACGCTGTAGTTGCTCTTGCAACTGATTACAATCCAGGATCTTCAAACATTGCCGACTTGAATCTGATTATGAGTCTTGCAGCTATTAAGATGAAAATGAAAGTTGAAGAAACAATTTCGGCTGTAACAATAAACGCCGCTAATGCGCTTTCGTTATCGGATAAGATTGGCAGTATTGAACCTGGTAAAAATGCAGATTTTTCTGTGTTCGATACTTCTGATTATTCTGATTTAGTTTACAATGTTGCGAAGAACTTAAACGTAATGACAATAAAAAACGGGAAATTGATTTTTAGAAGAAACTAATTTTCAATTCTTATAAAAACATCTGTTATAGGCCATCTAGCCCTGAGATTCAACGTATCCGGATATACAGAAAACAATTCAGATAATTCGTACGGGTAAATAGAACCGTAATCGTACTTGCCGTTTTTATTTCTATCCTCAAAAATTTCAATCACGTATTTCCCGGGAAGAAGTTCTTCAAGACTATATTCAACTTCGTTGGGTGATAATATTTTGTCGTAATCAATTTGTTTGTCTAGATTTCGCGCGGTTAATACAAAATTGAACTGTTCCAAATTTGTCAGAATCTTTCCGGATATTCCCGAATAATCAAGAGAACTGTTACTTTTAATAGTTTTTAGATTTATTGAATCACCCGCAATATTTCCCGCTGCATCAATTATGTTTTCCAGATTAATTTCAAGAAAATACTCCTCTCTTTCGCTCAACTTTTTTTCCGAAATAATTTGAAAAGCCGCATCGTCAATTCTTTCCAAATAAACGGGAATAAGAATATCATTTTTATCTTTAAACCAGATGGTATTATTAAGCTCAAATGGTCTTATGGCGTCATCAAAGTTTATAATCATTTCTGGCTTTTTATAGCCTATAACACCTGAAGCTAAAGGAGTAACAATATTCTTCACTTTTGGAATGAGGGTATCCTTCTCAGCATTAAATACTATTTGATTTTCTTGTTTCTCCGAAAGATTGTGATGATTATCGGGAATTTCGCTGCTTATCAAATAATAATTTTCACCTGCCTGAATTGAGTCAAGCACCGACAAAAACAACTGCCTTTTGTTTGCACTCCCCTTAAAAAGAAAATCAATTTCAATCTTATTGCTCGATGTTGAATCGAAGATATAAAAATTATTAGTGCTGATTTTCGAACTGTCGATAAACTCGCTGAATTCGATCAAGAAATGATTATTATCCGTCATGCTAACATTTGTAACCGAAGGTTTTAAAGTATCCTCTACTGTTGTTTTGATCAAAAGATTTGAAACAACATTTTGAGAATCTTTCAGTACAATCTCTTTGTGCGGAACGCCGAAATGATCATCACCAATGTTGTATAACTGATCACGAAAGTCATCCCGAACAGCAGCAATTTTATAAATTCCGTCGGCTAAACCCCGTAGTTTAAAATCACCTTTAGTCCCAACCTGTGATACATACTTAGGTTTAGTAGTTATCGGATTATAGGTTGAATCATCCACATAGGCAAAAATTAAAATTCCCAATGGCTGTGGATCGTAAACTCTGCCCGAAATTATACCTTTATCAATTTCGTCTCCGGTTGAGAAAACCAAAGAAAACGCGGAAGCCATATTATTCCCGTTATTCAAATCCTTAATATCCGTTCCAAATGTGATTGTGTAAGTAATATCTTTCTTTAACGTATCTTCAAATTCAATTTCTACGGTTGTACCGCTCCAATTAAAATCGATATTTCCTTCGAGTGCTGGAGAAATAAAAAAAGCTTCGCGGACACTTCGCTTATCAACATATTCCGAAAATTCAATTTCTATATAATTCTCTTCATAATTTGTCGTTTCATTCGGTGGATAAAAAGCGACAACTTCCGGAGGAATTAAATCAATTTCCCCACCAGGAGGCGGCAATTGATTTGCACATTTGTAAAAGAATATAAGAGCCATGAACAGCAGCAAGGATTTAATGTACTTATTAATTTTCATTTTTGAGATTCCCGCCATCTTCTATATTTACTTACGTTTAAGCTATGTTCTCTGTTTGTTTTAGCAAAAACATGATCTCCTCTGCCGGAAGCTACGAAAAAGTAATAATCATGCTCTTCAGGATAAAGAGCTGCTTCGACTGCTGATTTACCGGGATTATTAATCGGTCCTGGAGGTAGCCCTGTATATTTGTAAGTATTATAGGGAGAATTAATTTCCAAATCCTTGTAAAGAACCCTATTGTTTCGCTTCCGTTCCCTTATCAAATATTGAACTGTGGGATCAGCCTGAAGAGGCATACCTTTTTTTAATCTGTTGTAGTAAACACCAGAAATTCTTTTAAATTCATCCACGTGATTTGATTCACCATCTATTATAGAAGCCATAGTTAGAATTTCGTGTTTGGACATTCCTAAAACTTCCATCTGCTTTAATGCTTTATCATCAAAAAGTTTTTCCATTTCGTAATGAAGTTTAATTAAAACATCTTCTTCATTGCTGCCAATATGAAAATAATATGTTTCGGGAAGAAGATAACCTTCTAAGGTCTTTGCATTTATTCCCAAATCCGAAAGAAAGTTTTTATCAACACTTAATTCCATAATTTTTTTTTCGTCAAGATCCAACTGCTCACTAAGAAGTTTCGCAAGTTTGTGCTGCCAAATTCCTTCTTGAATTGTCACCAATTTCTGTTCACCGTTACCGCCGCGTTTAAGTTTATCGAGAATTTCAAAATATGTCATACCGTTTTTGAAAATATACTCCCCTGCTTTAATTTTGCTGTCGCTGCCGGTAATAAATCCAATCAATTTAAAAGTGAATGCATTGGGAATTATTTCAGATTCTTCCAGGCGTTCTGCAACACTTTTGAATCTTTCTCCTTGCTCTACTTTAAACCTTTTTGACTGAGAATCGGGAAAATAATTTGGGGCATAGAATGAAAAAGTAAGAACGCCGACTAGAAAACCGAATACTGCCGATAAAATGTAGATCTGATCTTTGGTTAAAATTACTCTGTTCAAATCGGATGGTTTCTTTTAGTAATAAATAAATTGCAATATACTAATAAGGAAAAGTAAAATGAACTATTGTTTCGTGATAAAAGTATTGTTATGCAATGATGGGAAAGCATTTGTTTCGTAATCGTATACAAGACCTTCTGAAAAAAGTTGGTATGCTCTTAATCCAATCATTGCAGCATTATCCCCACAATATTCCAGCGCCGGAATCACAATTTTTATTTTTTTCTTGTCGCCAATTTCTTTAAGCTTACTTTGAAGAAGCGAATTTGCAGCTACGCCCCCAACGACAGAAATCGAATTAAAATCTTTCTCTGAAATTGCCAGTAGAAGTTTTTCAATAAGAGCATTCACTGCTGCTTTTTGAAATGATGATGCAATATCGTTAATCGAAACTTCCTTATAATTTTCCGGATGGCTTGTAAAATCCTGATAATATCTTAAAACAGCCGTCTTAAGCCCGCTGTAAGAAAAATCATATTTTGAATTAAGTTTAGCAATTGGAAAATCTATAAAATCTTTTCCTAGTTTAGATTGTTTTTCGATGTTCGGACCACCGGGATATCCTAAACCGATTAATTTGGAAACTTTGTCGAATGCCTCACCGGCAGCATCGTCAATAGTAGAGCCAAGTTGAAAAATCTTAACCGGACTTTCACCATTAAGAAGTAATGTATGACCACCCGAGACCACAAGACAAAGAAAAGGATATTCAGGTTTTTCATCCATTAAGAAACCACTGAAAATATGTCCTTCAATATGATTGACAGGAAAAAACGGTTTATTGATTGAATAGGCAAAACTCTTTCCAAAAGTAAGTCCAACAAGAAGAGCTCCAATCAAGCCCGGACCTGCTGTGGCAGCGACTAAATCAATTTCTTCCTTTTTAATATGTGATTTTTTTAGAGCAGATTTTACAAGAGGTAAAACAATTTGGAGGTGAGCTCTGCTAGATAACTCGGGAACTACACCTCCAAACTTTTTGTGGATTTCCTGTGAGGAAATTAGATTCACTAAAACTTCATCATTTTCTAATACAGCAACTGAAGTTTCGTCGCAAGAGGTTTCGATTGCTAAGATCTTCATTTCTTGCGGAAAATACTTTTCGTGATGTACCAGGCAAGAACTGGATTTTCTTGAAGTCTCCTAACCGAATAATGATACCAATGCTCACCGAATGGGACATATATTCTAATTTTATGACCGTCGGCATTAATTTTATCACGAAGGTCTGTCCGTACTCCATAGAGCATTTGAAATTCGTATTTGTCTTTCCCTATTTTCTTCTTCTCGATCAATTCATACGATTTATCGATAAGATACTTGTCGTGAGTTGCTATTCCAACATAAGTTTCATCATCGAACATCTGCTCAAGAATTTCCATGAAATTGTCGCGAACTTTTTGTCTATCCTTATAAGCAATTTTTTCCGGTTCTATATAAATCCCTTTACACAACCTGTAATGAGCACCTTCTTTGTTTAACTTTTTAACATCTTCCATAGTTCGTTTTAAATAAGCTTGGACTACTATGCCAACATTATCATACTTCTCTTTAGTTCTTCTGTAAAGGTTTATGATTTTATCCGTTGTAGCAGAATCTTCCATATCGATACGGACAAAGTTGTTGTATTTTTTTGCTCTATCTAAAATTGATACCATTTTATGATAACAAAATTCCTCATCAAGCATTAATCCGATTTGTGTCGGTTTAACCGAAACGTTCGAATCAAGTTTTTCTTTTTCGATCGCATCGAGAACTTCTAAAATTTCATTTGCCGCTGTTTCTGCTTCATCGAGGTTTGATATTGATTCCCCGAGAACATCCATCGTTGCACAAATGCCTTTCTTATTCAATTCCTTAACGGTGTCAAGTCCATCTTCTAATTTTATGCCTGCTATGTAGGGTTTAGCGAAAATATAAACAATTGATTTTGGAAGGAGCTTTACGAATGTTACTAAAAGATTATTCAGAATCACTTGAGACCACCTATATTTTTGTATATTCAAAATTAGGTGAGTTTACATTTTTAAGCAAGACTAAGTTATCTTTTTTCGCGGGTTAGCACTGATTGATTTGAGTATAGTTAAAACGAGTTTTACTCGCAATTCTAACTGCTCTAGGCTGGAATCGTTTTTGATTGTAAAATCCGCGTGAGATTTTTTTATGTCATCGGGAATCTGGTTCCGAATAATTTCTTCGATACTTTTTTTGTTCAATCCATCACGATGCTGGATTCTTTTTATCTTTTCATCTTGCGGCGAATCAACAAGAATCACATAATCAAAGAGGTTTTCAATGTTTGATTCATAAATCAATGCCGCTTCAGTAAAAACTATTTCGGAAGTTTTTAATGCATCATCCATTTTTTCTTTGAGTAATTTGATCGTGGGTGGATGAAGAATGGAATTGATTCTCTTAAGCTTTTCTCGATCTGAAAAAATTTTTTCTCTCAAGAAGGTTTTGTTCGGTTTATCGGTAATGTAGGATTTATCGCCGAATTCGGATATAATTTTCTTTCTGATGTTAGGATCTTCAGCAAGCAAATTTTTCGAAATGTCATCCGCAAAAAAAACTTGAAAGCCGGATTTGATAAAAATTTTTGCAACTGCCGTTTTGCCTGAACCGATTCCGCCGGTTATTCCAACTTTAAGTTTTCTCATAATAAAAAAGCCCGGCAGAACCGAGCTTCCTAAATATTATTTTGCGTAAGATATTTTTCGAACTTCTCTAATCACTGTCACTTTAATTTGTCCAGGATATTCCATTTCTTCCTGAATCTTCGAAGCAATTTCAAATGCGAGACGATCAGAAAAATCGTCATCCACTTTATCGGGTTCAACCACAACTCTGATCTCTCGTCCCGCTTGTATTGCATAAGTTTTTGCAACACCCTCAAAAGATTTTGCAAGATTCTCTAAATTCTCAAGTCTCTTAACATAACTTTCCAGCGGTTCCCTTCTTGCCCCCGGTCTTGCTCCACTAATTGCATCTGCAGCTTGAACGAGTGCGGATATAGGATGCTCCATCTCAATATCCTCGTGATGAGAACCAATAGCATTAACAACAATCGGATGTTCTTTATATTTCTTTGCTAAGTCATAACCAAGAAGTGCGTGAGGTCCTTCAATAGATTTATCAACTGTTTTTCCGATATCGTGCATCAGGCCGGCTTTTTTACCTATCATTGGATCGAATCCCAATTCGGATGCCATAAATCCGACAAGATAAGCAACTTCAATACTGTGTTGAAGTAGATTTTGTCCGTAACTTGAACGATATTTCATTCTACCGATATGTTTAATTAATTCCGGATGAACACCGTGAATACCAAGCTGAAGAAGTGCATTTTCACCTTCCTTGATTATTTCTTCTTCAAGTTCGGCTTGAACTTTTGCAACCACTTCTTCAATACGAGCAGGGTGTATTCTTCCATCAGATATTAGATTTTCGAGTGCAATTCGTGCGACTTCGCGTCTAAACTGATCGAAACCGGAAAGGATAACTGCCTCAGGAGTATCATCAACAATTACATCGATTCCGGTTGCAGCTTCAAACGCTCTGATGTTTCTTCCTTCTCTACCGATTATTCTTCCTTTCATCTCATCGTTTTGGATTTGAACAACTGAAACAGTGGTTTCAACCGAATGATCTACAGCAGTTCTTTGGATTGCTTGAACAATAATTTTTTGCGCATCTTTTTTTGCTTCGAGCGTAGCTTTGTCACGGATTTCCTTAATGTACTGAGAAGCATCTGTTTTTGCTTTCTCAATCATATTTTCCATAAGCATCTTTTTAGCTTCTTCTGCCGTAAGCTGGGCAATTTTTTCGAGTCTTAAATTTTGTTCGTGAACGAGCCTTTCTAGCTCTTCTTTTCTGCGGTTAAGAATATCGTGTTTTTCTTTTAATTCGTTCTCGCGTTTTTGATTTTCTTTTTCTTTCTGTGATATAAGCTCGTATTGCTTTGTAATACTCTCTTCTTTGGATTGAAGTTTCTTTTCGTAGGCTTGAAGTTTTTGTCGTTTAGAGTTTGATTCGTTGTCGAATTCTTGTTTTTTCTTAAACCATTCGTCTTTTACTTCTAATAATTTTTCCCTCTTGATATTTTTGGCTTCTTTTTCAGCATCTTGAACAATAAGTTTTGCTCTTTCTTCAGCTGCCGCAATTGTGTTCTTTCCTATTTTGGAATTTATAAACCATCCCAAGTAAAACATTACACCAAGGAGCACAACACTAATGGGAATAAGATAATACATCATTTCCACTTCCATATTTCCTCCGCTAAAGTAATCTATATAATATGCACTGAAACCCGAGTCTAACTAGAAGAACCTTTAATTGACAATGTGGGAAACTGCCCGACGCTTTTTAAGTCCTCCGTCACACAAAGTGAATTCCGACTAATCGAAATTGAGGCCTTTAATACACGCCGCAAGTCAATAACCCTATTTAATTAACTATAGTTCTTCATTAATAGAGTGGGTTATCAGTGCATTAAAATTAGGATGGATCTGACACGGAAGCAGATTCG
Source organism: Melioribacteraceae bacterium (assembly GCA_024103215.1). Taxonomy (GTDB): domain Bacteria; phylum Bacteroidota; class Ignavibacteria; order Ignavibacteriales; family Melioribacteraceae; genus JAGFIY01. Next base: position 83,632 of record JAGFIY010000029.1, read on the forward strand.
TTAAGAAGAAGCTTTATTTTTTTGATTTTATCAGTAGCCTGAATACTAAATTCTCTAAATTTATTTTTTTCAACAAATAGATCATAAGCTATGTTCAACGATGCTATGATAGATATAGTCTCGGTTGATTGACCCGGCAGTTCGTTTCTCGTCTCCTCCATCACATCATTAACATACTTTGCCAATTCGGCAGCTATCTCTTGATTTTCAACTAATAGAGAATACTCTTTATCAAATATTTTTACTTTCAGCTTCTTTTTTTCTGTCATTCCTTGTCACTTCCATCAAGTAACAAAATATTTAAGAACGCAAATGATAATCAATTTTAGTTATCAAATCGTTCAGTTTATTCTTTAAAATTTTTCGTTCCTCCGGAGGCAGTTCATTTTCACTGCTAAATGCGAGTTCACCAGATTTATAACTATTGAGTTCAGCTTGAATTTCTTCGTACTTTTGTCTTAAAAATCTTTGTTCCTCCTCCAATTGAGCAACTTTTTTCCTCAGTGCCAAATTTTCGTCGGAAATTTCGTCTGTTTCCTGCTTGAACAAATATATCTGTTTTTCCAATGAATTTAATTCATCCATAAACAGATCATATTTTGAATTCTCAGCCAACTTTTCCTCTTAATTCGGCATTAAATTGTTTTTTTATAAGCTCAATCACGCTCCAGAAGTCTTTATCGACCTCTTCTTCCGTGAGTGTTCTGCTAACATCAAAATATTCTAGTTCAAAAGCAAGGCTTTTTTTGCCCTCACCTATACTTTTACTTTCAAAAATATCAAACAACTTAATATTTTTCAATAACTTAGAACTTTTCTCCAGAATTACTTTTTCAATTTCACCTGCTGAAATATTACTGTCAACGATAAATGCAAAATCCCTCAGCACCTTTGGAAATTTCAACAATGGTTTAAATCTTTTCTCAACTTTAGCAAGAGATTTTAGCTTATCCACTTCGAACGTAAACACATATACTTTTTGTTCGATGTCATAAAGTTCGAGAAATTCTTTTTTAATTTCTCCGCCTTCTCCAAGTCTATCTTTCTTATGCTTAACATCAAAATAATATTCAAAATTTGAGACTGTACCTTTCTCAAACAGAATTTCATCCGGTTCAAGCGAAAAATTATAAACAAGGAAATCCGTAATAATTCCCTTCGCATCAAACAAATCAAACTTTTGTTCTGAGGAGTTGTACCATTCTTTTGAGAATTTATTCCCCGTTAAAGTAAAACTTAAAACTTCTTTTTCTTCAAAGTCATCAAAACTTTTAATGTCATTTTGAGTCTTCGATATAAAAATATGGCCGGTTTCGAAGAGCATCAGATTTTTTTCCTGAACTTTTATGTTGTTGGAAATCGTCTTCAGCAAACCGGGAATCATCGAAGTCCTTAAATGCGTCATATCGTTGTTTTGCGGATTTAGAATTCGTACGGGGTTCCCGAATTTTGAACTTCTATCGTAATTCCATAACGAGTTGGTCACAATTTCATTAAATCCAAATGCTATGAATTTGTTTTTTAGATTCTCGACAAATTCCATCTGATTCATGTTTTCATCCAATGAAATTTGAATTGAATCGATCACAGGTATTTTATCGTAACCATATATTCTTGCAATTTCTTCTATCAGATCAATTTCGCGCTCGACATCTCTTCGATATGAAGGAACTTGAACTTTAACACCCGACTCATTCTCATCGACTATTCCAAACCCAAGCCGGAGCAGAATATTTTTAACCGTATCGTTCTGAATCGAATAACCCAGAATTTTTTCGATTCTCTCATATCTAAGTTCCAGTACCGGAAATTCAACTTCCTGAGGATACTGATCGATAGTTCCTTTAAACAATTTTCCATTACCCAACTCAACCATCAATTGTGCCGCACGATTTGCCGCCCATATAGTAATTTCTGGATCGGTTCCCCTTTCGAAGCGGTATGATGCATCTGTACTTAATCCAAGATGTTTAGCTGTTTTTCTAATTGCCGATGGTCTAAAAAATGCGCTCTCCAAAAGAATATTTTTTGTGGTTGAAGTTACTTCTGAATTTTCGCCGCCCATCACGCCGGCAACTGCAACAGGTTTTTCGCCGTCGCAAATCATCAAATCGGTGCCTTTCATTTTTCTTTCTTTTGAATCGAGAGTTGTAAATGAATCACCTTCGTCCGCTGATTTGACAACAATTTTGTTGTGAGATAATTTATCAAGATCAAAAGCATGAAGCGGCTGCCCAATTTCATGGAGGACGAAATTTGTAATATCAACAATATTATTTATCGGTCGTGCACCGATACTAGTCAACTTCTTCTTCAGCCATTCAGGGGATTCTTTTATTTCAACATCCTTAATCAACTTTGCTGAGTACCGCGGACAATCAACTGTATTTTCGATAATAACTTCGGCAATCGAATCTGCTGTTTCGTCAACTTCGTTAAGTTTGATCTCCGGTAGTTTTAAGTCTCTGTCAAATAATGCCGCCAAATCTCTTGCAACACCGATGTGACTTAGTGCGTCCTGCCTGTTCGGAGTAACCGCGATATCGAGCACGACATCATCAATTTCGAGATACTCAACAAGCGGAATTCCGATTTCGGCATCATCCGGTAAAATCATTATTCCCTCGTGATTATCACTCAACGACAATTCTTTTTCCGAACATATCATTCCGTGTGAAACTTCACCCCGGAGTTTTACTTTTTTCAGTTCCAGACCGTTTTCAGGAATTACGGAACCAACTTTTGCGAACACAATTTTCTGTCCTGCTTCAACATTGGGCGCACCGCAGACAACATTCAACACTTCTTTACCGTCATTAACTTTGCACACCGACAACTTATCAGCGTTAGGATGCTTTGATTTTTCCTCAACATATCCGACAACAATATTATCATAAACTTTACTATTGTCTATCACTTCCTCAACTTCCAAACCTGCGTAAGTCAGCTTTTCAACTATCTCCTCAACCGGAATGTTTTTAATATCAACGTAATCGTTCAACCATTTTAAAGAAATTTTCAACTTATCCGCTCCAACTAAAATTGAACAAGAAATCTTTTATCGTTATCGAAAAAAGTTCGAATGTCATCAATATCGTACTTTCTCAAAGCGTTTCTTTCGACACCGATTCCAAAAGCGTAACCGGTATATACTTCAGGATCGATACCCACATTTTTCAAGACATTCGGATCTACCATTCCACAACCGAGAATCTCAAGCCACCTTCCTTCTTTTCCTTCCGGCTGCCACCAGATATCAACTTCCGCGCTTGGTTCGGTAAATGGGAAAAAACTTGCTCTGAATCTATACTTAACATCCTTTCCCAAAAATTCTTTTAAAAAGTAGACAAGTGTTCCTTTTAACTCGGCAAAAGTTATATTTTTATCAACCACCAGACCTTCCACTTGATGAAAGAGGCAATAACTCTTAAAACTTATTGCTTCGTTTCTGTAGACTTTGCCCGGCATTATGGCTCTTATCGGCGGCTTTTTATTTTCCATAAGCCTAATCTGAACCGGGGATGTATGTGTCCTTAGCACAAAATCCTTCGAGAGAAAGAATGTGTCCTGCATATCTCTTGCGGGATGATCTTCCGGAAAATTCAGCGCTTCAAAATTATAATAATCGGATTCGAGTTCGGGACCTTCATAGACCGAGAAACCTATTTTTATGAACACATCCATAATTTCGTTCATCGTTTGAGAGAGTATATGTTTGGTGCCTTGACCGTACTTTCTTCCCGGGAGTGAGAAATCGATTGTTTCTACAGTAGTTTCTATTTCAGATTCAACCGATAATTTCTTTCCATCAAATTTTGTTTGAAGATCATTTTTGATCTCGTTCAAACGTTTACCGTATTTAGGTTTCTCATCACCGGAAAGTTTTTTAAAATCTTCGAAAAGTTCAGCTATAATACCTTTACGACCAAAATATTTAATTCTGAAATTTTCTAATGAATTTTTATCTGTAATTTGATCGAGTTCTGAAGGAAAGTTTTTTAAAAGAGATTTGATTTTATCTTCCATTTTCACGACTCTAAGAATTTAAAATTTACCCCCATTTAGCATAATTTGTACTATTTGGGGGTTAAATTAATTTTTAACGAAAGAAACTATTTCTGCAAAAGCTTGGGGATTTTCAACCGCAAGACTGGCAAGAACTTTTCTGTTTATTTCGATACCTTTTTTATTCAACGCGTTAATAAACTTAGAATATGACATTCCGTGTTCTCTAACAGCAGCGTTGATTCTAACTATCCATAAACTTCTGAAAGTTCTTTTCTTAAGTTTTCTATCGTTGTATGAATGAACAAGGCCTTTCTCTACGTGGTTTTTGGCAACTGTATAAACTTTGCTGCGCGAACCCCAGTAGCCTTTGGCCATATTCAATATTTTTTTTCGTCTTCTCCTGGAAGCAACATTGTTCTTTGTTCTAGGCATGTTTTCCTCTTACCTTATTGAATCATTATTTTAACTCTGTGCAGATCGGCATCCGAAACGAGAGTTGCTTTTCTTAAATTTCTTTTTCTTTTTGTCGATTTAGAAGTCAATATATGTGATTTATAAGCTTTTGACCTCTTAATCTTTCCCGAGCCGGTTTTTCTGAATGTCTTCGCAGCTCCTCTATTACTTTTCATTTTGGGCATAACAAATAACCTCTTATTTATTTTTTCTTTCTAGTTTTTGTCGGCGCTAAAATTGCATGCATGGCTCTTCCTTCAAATTTTATTTCGCCTTCAACAGTCGAAACATCAGTTAGCCTTTCAACAAATTTTTCGAGCAATTCTCTTCCCAAATCAGTGTAAGCTAATTCTCTTCCTTTAAAAATAACCGAGACTTTAACTTTATTACCATCTCCCAAAAAATTCTCTGCATGTCTTACTTTAAAATCAAAATCGTGCGTATCTGTATTGGGATGAAGCCTGATTTCCTTAAGCACGGTTACGTGTTGTTTCTTTTTCTGTATTTTTTCCTTTTTCTGTTGTTCGTATTGATATTTTCCAAAATCAATAATTTTACAAACAGGAGGATCAGCCTGCGGTGCAATTTCCACCAAATCCATTCCGCTTTCTTCGGCTCTCCTTAAAGCTTCTTTACGGTTAACAACCCCAACTTGTTCTCCGTTTGCATCAATAAGTCTTAATTTTTCAACTGTAATTTCCGTGTTGACTCTTGGTTTTTTCTGAGCGATAGATTCCTCACTTAATTGTGATAAATTTTGCCGTTTATTTCATCTTTAATTTTAGCAATAAAATCTTGAATTTCAAAGCTGCCAATGTCTCCTTTTTTATGCTGCCGCACCGAAATTGAGCCGCTGTTCATCTCTTTTTCACCTACGATAATCATATAGGGAATTTTATTGGTTTCGGCTTCGCGTATTTTATATCCGACCTTTTCGCTTCTTTTATCAAGTTCCGCACGAATGCCATGTTTTTTTAACTCTGTTGTTACTTTTTCAGCATATTCATAAAAATTCTGTGAAACCGGAATAACGCTTATCTGCTGAGGAGCAAGCCAGAGCGGAAAATATCCTCCGTAATGCTCAATAAGAACACCCATAAATCTTTCAAGTGACCCCAACAAAGCTCTATGGACCATAAATGGACGGTGCTCTTTACCATCTTCACCGACATAGGTCATACCGAATCTTTCTGGCAGATTAAAGTCAAATTGTATTGTACTCATCTGCCATTCACGGTTAAGCGCATCTTTAATTTTGATGTCGATTTTAGGTCCGTAAAATGCACCACCGCCTTCATCCATCTCATACACCAAATTTTGAACTTCAAGTGCTTTTTTCAAAACGTGAACCGCTGTTTCCCACAATCGATCTTCACCAACGGCTTTTTCCGGCTTGGTTGACACATAAAATTTCAAGTCCTCAAACCCAAATGATTTCCACATGTACAACGAAAACTTAATCACTTCAATAATTTCGGATTCAATTTGATCCTCGGTACAAAAAATATGCGCATCATCCTGAGTAAATCCTCTCACTCTAAGTAAACCGTGAAGAACACCACTTTTTTCATAACGATAAACAGTACCAAGTTCCGCCCATCTAAGAGGAAGATCCCTGTAAGATTTAAGAGAATCTTTGTAGATCATAATATGAAACGGACAGTTCATCGGTTTGATAAAATATTCCTGTTCGTCAATATCCATGGGTGAATACATATTATCGTTGTAGTTTTCAAGATGACCGCTAGTCTTCCACAACCAGCTTTTACCGATATGCGGTGAGTAAAGAAGTTCGTAACCGTTTTCGTAATGAGCTTTACGCCAGAAATCTTCTATCTCGTTACGAATTCTTGCACCTTTCGGATGCCAATAAATTAAACCCGGACCAGACTCTTCCTGCACACTGAAAAGATCGAGCTGTTTCCCAAGTTTTCGATGATCTCTCTTTTTTGCTTCTTCCAGAAGTTCGAGATAATCGTCAAGCATTTTTTTCTTGGGAAAGGAGATACCGTAAATTCTCTGAAGCTGTTTATTCTTTTCGTCCCCTCTCCAATATGAACCTGAAACACTTAACAACTTAAAATACTTTATTTTCCCTGTCGAAGGAAGATGCGGACCTGTACACAAGTCTGTAAAATCACCTTCACCGTAAATACTTATAATATCTTTTTGTTCGTCGAAATCACTTATCAGCTCAATCTTATATTGATCATTTTCAAAAAACTCTAAAGCTTCACTTTTAGAAAGCACTTTTCTATTAAAAGAAGTATCTCGTTCAGTAATCTCTTTCATTTTCTTTTCAATCTTTTCGAGATCCTCGTCAGTTAATTTGGTGTTGATGTCAAAATCGTAATAAAACCCGTTTTCTATTGCAGGTCCCACCCCGAATTTCGCTTCAGGGTACAATTCTTTTATTGCATGAGCCATCAAGTGAGAACTGGAATGCCAATAAGTGTGTTTCCCTTCCGGATCATCGAATGTAAAAAACTTTATGGAGGCATCTTTTTCAATAATATAATTAAGATCGCGTTCAACGCCGTCAATTTCAGCCACAAGTGCCGCCGAAGCAAGTCGAGGTGAAATAGATTCTGCAACCTCGAAAGCCGAAACAGGTTTTTCGAATTCTTTAATCGATCCGTTGAGTAATGTTATTTTAATGTTTGCCATAGTCAAATTATTTAAAAAAAAACGGAGCAAACTCCGGTGTTGTGGGTTCTATAGGATTCGAACCTATGACCTTCTGCACGTCAAGCAGACGCTCTAACCAACTGAGCTAAGAACCCATGCCCAGTTAAAAGTGTAAAGTTACAAGCCTAGTCAACTTTCTGCTTACAACATTGTAACTTGCACCAAACCAGTACCGAGGGCCGGGCTCGAACCGGCACGGGAGATAACTCCCACAGGATTTTAAGTCCTGTGCGTCTACCAATTCCGCCACCCCGGCAAAGAACGAAAAACAAATATAATGGTTTGAAAAAATTTTTGCAATAATTCCGTTGAATAAATAACAATTTCCTTTAACGAATCTTTGTAAAACGTTTTGACAGAAGCACGAATAACTACTGCTAAATTTAGGATTGATCGATTGTTGCAAAAGAATCAATTAAGAATTATTTTTGTTATCTCATTTTTGAGGGGGCCTGTAGCTCAGTCGGTTAGAGCATCTGACTCATAATCAGAGGGTCCGCGGTTCGAGTCCGTGCAGGCCCACTAAGAAGGCTGTTTTTAGAATCTTAAAAACAGCCTTTTTTCCTCTATATTAAACCAAAATAATCTGCGGTAATTGTCAACGTTACCGATATAAACAAAGATAATATTGGAGCAACCAGCCAAACCGTTAGAATCTTTTTTAGCGGTGTATTGCTGCCGGTATGATTCCAACCCTTTTTCACAACACTTAAACCTAGTATTGCCCCGGTATTCATCTGAACCAACGAAGTAGGAATTCCTTTTGTGACCGAAGCAAGAAGCAATAACGTTGCGGTAATAATCGATATTAATGTTGCTCCGAGAGGACCAAAATTTACAATTTCCTTCCCGGTTGTTCCTATTACTCTCGTTCCCATAATTGAGCTTCCGATACCGAAAAACGGAGCAATCATACAAGCTGCTATAGTGACAATCATCAGATAGCTTGGATCCTCTGCCGATAAACTCAAGATATTTGATACCATTGCCACAACAGGCCCTACAGCATTTGCAACATTGTTTGAACCAATTGCAAATGCAACGTAACATGCACCTACTATTACTACTAATTTTATTGCAAGACTTGAACTCATATTTGAGATAAATTCATTAAATCTTTTACTGAACATTTTGTAGAAAATTTTTCCACCTATTACTGCAAGAATGAAGGCTAGAATTGGAGTAATAAACCATGTTGGAACAATTTGAAATAAGAGTTTATCTGTCTCCAAATTACCGAAGTAAATTGCCGGACCAATCAATGCAAAAACTGTTGACTGACTTGTGGATTGAGGCACTTTAAGCATATTAGCCAGAAAAAGAGAAAGTGACACGGAAGTAAGTATAATTATTGTAATAGTTAAATTCATCGATGTTCCCGGCAGAATACCCTTCTGAATTGTGGCGATTACTTTCTCCCCCGCGATTATTACTCCCAGAAAAACAAAGATTCCGAATAAACCGGGAATGTTTTCTTTTTTTAGTAGATCGGCACCATAGACAGCAGAAAACGATGGGGAGGTGCCGCTAGCACCCATATTAATTGCTAAAAAAATTGCCAACAAAATTGGAATAAGGTAGATGGTAAGCATGTTTACACTCCGTTTTAGTTAACATACTAAATCTACCATATTAGTAGACTAATTATTAAAAAAATTATTTCCTTTCTAAAAGATTTTGGAGGGATTCGTTATCAAGGATTTCGGCAATCCCTTGTCTTACGTCCTCCATTAGGAGGCGTATTTTACAGGTTTCAACATCAGGGCATTCGGGGCATGGGGCAAATGCAGTTTTACTTGAACAAGAGGTTGGAGCAAGCGGACCGCTTAATATTCGAATAATATCACCAATAAAAACATCTTTCGGGTTTTTTATCAACCAATAACCTCCCCCTTTCCCTTTTTTCGCTCGCAGGTAGCCTTTATTTTTTAATTCGAGGAGAATGGCTTCCAAAAATTTTTTTGGAATTTCCTCCTTTTCTGCTATCTCCGAAATTAATACGGGAGAACCCTCATATCTTTCTCCTAAAAACATGAGGGCTCTTAATCCGTAAATTGCTTTGCTTGGAAGCATAATTTTTTCTATTCGTTAACCAATCTTCGAATAAAATTCAGCGACTTTTTCAACGACATATCCAATCTGTTGTTCCGTAAGTTCCGGATAAATTGGAAGGGCTATCGAATGCTGCGCTGCAAAATCGGAGTGAGGATAATTATCTTTCGATGATTCAAGATTTTTAAAACACTCTTGATTGTGGAAGGGAACGGGATAATAAATTTCCGTACCGATTCCATTGCCGCTTAGGAACTCACGCATCTCATCCCTTTTCTCGACTCGAATTATATATTGATTGTAGATGTGATAGTTTTTATGATCCGAATCCTTGTAAACCGCTTTCGGTAAGAGTACTTTGTTTTTATCATCAAATTCTATGAAACCCGCATCAGAGGCGAGACCTGCTTCAATGAAAAGCTTATTGTACAAATCTGCATTTTGTCTTCGCTGTTCGGACCAATCATCCAGATGAGGAAGTTTCACACGGAGAATTCCAGCCTGAAGTGCGTCCAATCTAAAATTTCCACCTATCATTTTATGATAATATTTTGGATGACCTCCATGAACTCTCATTATTTTCAACTTCTCGCCGAGCGCTTCATCATTTGTTACGACTAATCCACCGTCTCCGAAACAGCCCAGGTTTTTACTCGGGAAAAACGAATAACATCCTATGTGTCCGATGCTGCCTACAAAACTTCCGTCTTTATACTGTGTACTTATCGCCTGTGCAGCATCTTCAATAACGAACAAATTATGTTTCTCAGCGATTGACATTATCTTATCCATCTCAGCACTCTGTCCGTAAAGATGAACGGGAATTATTGCTTTAGTTTTTTCGGTAATTTTTTCCTCGATCTTCGAAGGATCGATATTAAATGTAACCGGGTCAACATCGACAAAAACCGGAACAGCATTCAGCCTTGAAACAACACCGGCACTAGCAAAAAATGAATATGTAGGTACAATCACCTCATCGCCTGGAGAGATGTCCAACCCCATCAGCGCAAGCAAAAGTGCATCAGTGCCTGATGAAACACCAATAGCAACTTTTGAATGAAGAAATTCCGCCATCTCGCGTTCCATAGCTTCAACTTCGGGACCGAGAATAAAATATTGAGTCGCCGCAATTTCCAGCATTTTTGTATCAAGTTCATTTTTGAGTGATTGATACTGCAATTTCAAATCCAATAATGGTACTTTCATTATAACTCCATAAACGATTTAGTTTTCATTAATAATCTTTTTCCAAGAACAGTAAAGGAAGAATTCAAAAACGATTCTTTGTTGAATTTCAAACCCGCTACTTCGCAGCCCGCCCCTTCAGCAATTGCACAGCCAGCAGCAACATCCCATTCGTTTGTTGGACCCGAACGATGATAAAGATCGGCTTTCCCTTCGGCAATCATACAAAACTTAAGAGAGCTTCCGACCGAAATAAAATTTTCTATTTTATATTTTGACAGAATCTCCTGATCAGCTTCCGTTGCATGTGATCTGCTTATCACCGCAGTTAATTTATCCTGATACTTAATTTCTCCAGTCAAATCAATCTCACTGTTACCAAGCCGGTAAAAAGCACCATATTCTTTTCCACCCCACCATAGTTTTCCTTTCGAACCATTCTCCTCAAATGCCGGGGCATAAATTACACCAAAGACGGGAATATTATTTTCAATCAAAGCTATGTTGACCGTAAATTCACCGTTTTTCTTAATGAATTCTTTTGTACCGTCGAGCGGATCAACAAGCCAAAAAGACTTAAAGTTTTTCCTCAACTCAAAATCTATATCTTTTCCTTCTTCGGAAACTACAGGGATATCGGGAAAATATTTTATAAGCGAATCATTAATTATTTTATGAGAAGCATTATCCGCCTTTGTTAGAGGGCTACCGTCATTTTTAATTTCCGTTTCAAATTCATTTGAATTATAGATAGTCAATATTTCCCTGCCAGCATTTACTGCAGTATCTATAATTAGATTTATTTCATTTTCTTTAAGCATTTTACCACACTTTGAATATTATACCTTTTTCTTGAAGCTCGGATTTTAATTTCTTCACGGACTCATTTACATCAATTAGACCCGGGACCCGCAGATCGTACGAAATATCGGTAGTAACATCATCCCCGACCCAAACGGTTGTAATTCTTTCCGGGTTAATTGCAGTTTTAATAATTTCAAGATCATCCTGCGTCAATTCTCTTGCAGTGATTATAAGCAGGAGACCTGTATCCAAAAGAACATACGCAACTTCAGAAAGACGCCGCAAATGCTCTTCCCGGTTATTGTTTTCAGCCGCAAGATCTGCGTCAATACCGTACTTAACATTTCCGATTCCCAAAAAATATACAAATTTTCCATCCTCGAACAATTTTTCTTCAAGCAGTTTTGCAACTTCTTTTTTACCAGCTCCTTTCGATCCGGTTAAAATTAGAAGTGAGGATTTTTGACTGTACTTCTCAGCCCTTCTTTCTTGAGACAGATGAGATTTCTCCCATTTGTAATTTCTGAGGATTACATTTTCACGTATAGCGGAAAATTTATCTTCGACAGCCTCGACAATAATTCCGCCGCCGGCAATTTCATAATCGTCTACAATGACAAAACGGCTAGTCGTTGAATTTTCGGTATTTCGGTCAAATGCAAGTGCCTTATTAAGAGTAAGCACACACTCCGCAACATCGTGCTTTGCTATGTACTCGGCTGTTTCGTTTGCACTCAAAGATGATGCGTTAATAAGTTTTTTTATTTCTGTAAGTCTGCAGCCGATTTTAGATGTTCCAAGTTTTAAGTGGTAATCTTTGTTTTTTCTAAAAGGCTGTCTTCCGAGCCAAAAAAGATTTACAAGAAGTTTTTTTCCTACCTCAGGTTTTTTCTCATCACCCCGAGTCGCAAGCTCGCCTCGAGTCAAATAAATCTGTTCTTCGAGAGTAAAGCCGGTTGCATATCCAACTTCGGCTTGCGTTTTAACTTCCGTGTTAAAGCTTTCAATTGTTTTAACTTTACTTCTTTTACCGCTAGGGTAAAACACAACCTCATCCCCAACTTTAATGCTGCCGCTTTCGATTGTTCCGGTAACGATTCTGCGATCGTCACCTTTGTTTGTGAATTTATACACATCTTGAACAGGCATTCTGAAAGGTTTATCAACAGACGGTTTTTCCTTGGGAAATGAATCTAGGAGATCAAGAACACTTTTGTCGGTGTACCAATTCATTCTTCCGTTAACCGATGCGATGTTATCCCCTTCCCTTCCGCTTACCGGGATAAAACATACTGGATTCACATTGATTTCCTTTAAGAACTCGGTATATTCTGTAACAATTTTCTCATATACAGCTTTATCGTAATCTACTAGATCCATTTTATTCACAAGCACGGCAAGCTGTTTTATTCCAAGCATTGAAATCATATAACCGTGCCTGCGCGAATTTTCCTGTACACCTTCTTTTGCATCAATTACAAGCAGAGCCGCCTCAGCGCGCGAAGCCCCCGATACCATATTCTTGAGAAATTCGATATGCCCGGGAGCATCAATAATTATATAATCTCTTTGTTCGGTTTTGAAAAATACTCTTGCAGAATCTATCGTAATTCCTTGACTCTGTTCATCCTTAAGCGCATCGAGAAGGAATGCATATTCGAAAGGTTTTGAATTTACTTCACACATATGTTTTATTTGCTCGAGTTTGCCTTCAGGAAGAGAGTTGGTATCAGCGAGGAGCCTTCCAATTATCGTACTTTTACCGTGATCTACATGACCGGCAATAACAATATTCATTTGTGATTTCATAGCTTCCTTTAATTTATGGAGTACTTAATATTTTTTTTACCATCGGGTGAAATAATTCTTTATCCGATTCAATTTTTTGATTTCTTATTTTATGCACAAGTTCAATAGATGGTCTTGCATCTTTAATTTTAAATCCTTTCCCATCGATTGCTAATTGGTAAATTTTCGTATGCAGATCAGTAAATCCGCCAGAAAATTCCAAATAACCGTCATCAACACGTATCGAACGGTATGTCCGCTGCCCTTTTTCCGTTATCTCATTAGGCAGATCCGATTTATTTATCGAAAGGAACCAGGTCACAATACCGTTTTCAAGTTCAATAAATCCGCCCGCTCTCCTATCTTCCATAAGATGAACTTGGATGTTCTGCACATTTCCAAAGAGCCATATCAGAAGATCAAAGAAATGAATCCCGATATTTGTGCAAATCCCGCCAGATTTATTAGCTTCACCTTTCCATGAGAAATCGTACCAAGGACCGCGCGAAGTTATATAGGTAAGCTCGATTTTATGTTTGGTTTTAGATTTATTTTTCTCAAGATTTTCTTTGATCTTAATCAATTCCGGATGCACACGAAGCTGAAGAACATTATAGATATTCTTTCCGTATTCCTCTTCAAGTTTCTCCAGAGCATCAAGATTCCATGGGTTAAGCACAAGCGGCTTTTCACAAATAGTATCTGCACCAATTCGCAGCGCAAACCTTATGTGAGAATCGTGAAGATGATTCGGTGAACAGATTGAAAGAAAATCCAAATGTTTTCCTTCCAGTTTAAGTTTTTCGATATGCCGGTCAAATCTTTCAAATTCCTTGAAGTAACTTACATCTTCAAAAAATGAATCAAGAATTCCAACCGAATCGAACGGATCGAGAACAGCAATAAGCTCGTTCCCGGTTTCGTGTATTGCTTTTAAGTGCCGCGGGGCAATGTAACCGGCGGCTCCCGTTAGTGCGAATGTTTT
>JAGFIY010000088.1 GCA_024103215.1 Melioribacteraceae bacterium
ACGACGGACTTCGGCGCATAAATTTGATAACCTGACCAAAAAATACTCTCAACAAGCTTTTGCCAGTTTACTGATGGGTCGGAATTAAAAATTATTCTATAAAAATGAATAGCTTTTTTTATAGAGGGAAAATTATTTCGTTAGTTGGGTTTTGATGAAAAATTTATGTAATAAAGAATCACAAAGCGAAAAACTTGTGATTAAGAAATCTTTTTAATAAGAATTGTGTTTTTCCCGAAGGGATGCCTTTGGCAAACAACTTGTCCCGACTAGTCTGGATAACACGCCTTTATAACGCGGAAAAAGGTAAAAAGTAATCCTTGATTTATTTGAAACGAATTCATAATTTGTTGTCGCCGATAAGGCACACCAATTAATTAAGGGAAATTTGTTGATGAAATATTACGATTGGAATGATAGAAAGAATAATATTATAAAAGAAACACGTGATATATCTTTTGAAGAAATCGTATTAGCAATCTCCAATGGAAAGATTTTGGATATTGTAGAACATCCTAACAAAGAAAAGTATCCGAATCAAAGAATGTTCATTATAGAAGTTAGAAACTATGCATATATAGTTCCTTTTGTAGAAGACGACGAAAAATATTTTTTGAAAACAATTTATCCGAGCAGAGAAGCAACAAAAGAATATTTAAATAAAGGAGAAGAAAAATGAAATATTTAGATAAAGAAGAAAAAGAATTAATGGAATCCTATAAAAAAGGCGAATGGAAATCGGTAAAAAGAAGAGACAAAAAGAAGTATGAACAAGCAGCAAAAGAAAGTTTAGCAAAAAACAAAAGAATAAACATTCGTTTAACTTCAAAAGATTACAACGATATTCAGGTAAAAGCAATAGAGGAAGGGATCCCATACCAAACATTAATTGCTAGCATTATACATAAATACAATAAGGGTGAATTACGTCCGACGAAATGATTATTAACATTTAAAAGCATAAAAGTATTCTTAAAATTTAATTCAAAAAGTTTATCAAATAATTATAAAATTTGCTATATAACCTCTTTAAAAAGTAAAAAGTCCCCGGATAATAAAACTGCGGCATAAACAAGCGAACATAAATTATCCTAATAAAATAAATTTGTAAAAAGTTCTTTGATGACCTGACCAAATAAACTCAACAAGTTTTTCCGATGCAATTGCATCTTTGGGGTCTGTACTTGAAAAGTTGTTGTTATTTTGGGTATTTCAAAATGAGTAAACAAGGGACTACCATTAGTAAGGTGAATCCTTTTTGGGATAAATAATAACAAAGCTTTTGCCAAAAGTTAACAGTGTACTGCTTCAGAAGAAAATGGAACAAAGAAGCAGAGAAATAACCGAAGAGAAATAAAATGCAGCGAGTGGGAGTTCATATGGGAGTTGAAGAACTCCTATGGACTTTCCCAAAAGCTGAGTGAGCAGATACTAATTTCAGCCAAAGAAAGTTTATTAAAAATAATTATTCTTCGTTTGGATATCATATAATACTAACTATAAATAAAAAGATTATAGAACTTTATGTTGAAACTTTTGGCAATCCGGAAAATTCATAGAAAGTATTCTGGATAAAAAAAAGTCCGACATATTGCCGGACTTTTCCTTAACTAATAGACGAATGAGGGTCTATTTTATTTGTTTTTCAATTCTCCTTGCTTCATCTAACGAATTAAAATAACCAACGCGAACTCTGTACCAAGTTTTTCCGGAAGATGGAAAGTACTTTTCAACAACGAACGAATTAAATCCTTTTCTTTGCAAAACGGCAGATTGCGACTCAGCTTTTGATTTTGTTCTCCAAGCAGATTCTTGAACGCAATACTGTACACCGTCGGTAAATATTGTTCCTTCGGCAATTCTTTCGTTCTCAATATCATAACTGTGATCTCTGTTGATCGGCGGCAATGTGTCTTCAATTGGTTCAAAAGGTTTAATCGGATTCATAGGACATCCGAAATCATCGACAACTTGACCAGCTGGAGTGTCAGGACAGTTATCCTGGTAGTCTGGGACACCGTCGCCGTCCGAATCTCTAGGACATCCGTAAGCATCGACTTGAACGCCATGCGGTGTATCCGGACATTGATCGACATGATCAGTAACTCCATCGTTATCAGAATCCAGCGGGCAGCCTTTTCTATCGACCTTTGTGTATTTGGGTGTGTCCGGACATTGATCCAAATAATCGGGGACACCGTCTCCATCCGAATCAATGGGACAGCCAAAATCATCGACGTCAACTCCCGACGGGGTACGCGGACATTTATCTTTCGAATCGCTCACACCGTCACCGTCCGAATCAACATCTCCGAACAACGAAAAACTAATTCCCATCATTGTTGTTAAGAAGAAATCCTTATCGCTATTTAAATCAATATCATCCAAATGGTCATTATCATTGATGTTAGCGCCAATGCTGAAATGCAGACTAACAGTGCGGCTTAACAAAACTCTTAATCCTAGATCTACGTTAAAATTAATTGCAGTATTCTCATAAACTCCCGCTTCATTATTAGGAAGTTTTTCACCATCAATAAATTTTGGATTGAAATTCAAACTGGAAACACCCAGAAAAAGATAGGGAAATATTTTAGGACTAGTTTGATAGCCGTAGATTAAACCGCCACCAAAATTGCTGATTCCCGTTTTAAATTCCGATATTGAAAGTGAATTATCGGAACCACTCAACGAACCGAACATTCCGAATGCTCGAATACCAACCAGGTGTTCGGATTTAGTATCGATATAATATTCTGCAGTCAGCTTTGCTGCAAAGTCTGAACCAAGGCCCTGGTAATCTGAGCTAAGAAGCGTTAGACCGCCATGCAATCCAAATTCAAGACTTCCATTAACAGGGTTTGTAGGCGTTTGCGGGAAAATATTTACAGCCGAAAAAAGGAATAATATAAAAATTCCAAATCTTTTACAGCTTTTCATTTCCGAATCCGGAATTAGTTGGAAAAGCAATTCTTATTTCTTTCGACTATAAAGATAGAGATAAATTATTATGAATACAATAGTTATGTAATTAATCTAACGTAGATTATAAAATAAAAAGCCGGGGGTTAATCCGGCTTTAAACTTAGTAAGAAATACCCGAATATGCGGTTTCAACAGTAAATGA
>JAGFIY010000096.1 GCA_024103215.1 Melioribacteraceae bacterium
ACAATGGCGCCGGATGATACTCAAGAAGTTGTTTACGCACTTATTGCAGCCCAAGGTGAAGATAATTTTGACAGTATCAGAAAATTGAAATTATTAGCAGATAAAGTTCAATATTTTTACGATCATTATACTGTCGATGATCCTGAACCTTATTTCGAACCACTGCCGGAGTTTTTTGCATTATCTCAAAATTACCCCAATCCTTTCAATCCGACAACAACAATTAAGTTTGCTGTCCCCGGCGCAGAAACAACTCGTAATTTGTTCATACAAACAACACTGAAAGTATATGATATCCTTGGCAGAGAGGTTGCAACACTCGTAAACAAAAACTTAACACCAGGCAATTATGAAGTTGAGTTTAATGCGGAAGGTTTATCATCCGGTGTTTATTACTACCGCCTCGAAGCCGGAAGCTACAGCAATACAAAAAAGATGATTTTATTGAGGTGATGAATAGAAAATAATATGAATACCCCACTACGGCTCAAAAAAAGGCTAAATACAACTGCTCACTTGAAGCCGGTGGTCTTAACAATATGAAAAAATGACACTAATAAAATAATATTATGAAAGAATTAATAACTTTAATTGTACTAATGTTTATCCCTATCGATGCCTTTTCTCAATTTGTCTATATGGATAAGGATACTGTGACGGGGAAACATTATTATTACACCAGTTCAAATAATATTACTCTATGGTCGGGCAATTACGGGGATGATAGAGATTTTCTTGATTATCTGCCTAATGTTTTATATTGGACCGGTTTCGATAATAAAAGGTACGCTTTATGTGAATTCGAAGGCAGTGTTTGGGGTGCAAGACAAAATGATGAAATAAAGATTGGAGGAGAAGACTATTTCGGGTCAGGTTTAAATTTTGGTCCCATCTCTTCTTCAATCAATTCTTCTGAGTATAAACTTAATAAGAACCGTGTCTATAAAATCACTAGAAATTGGGAAAGTTTGCCGCCCGGACCAAGAAAGGATAGATTTAGAATCGATTATCTCGAATGGCCTATTGTGCAAGGGGCGCCATATATAGACCGTAATGGAAATAATAAATTTGATTTTGATATCGATCTCCCAAAATTTATTGGTGACGAAACATTATGGTGGGTGGTAAACGATTTTTATCCGGAAAGAACAGCTGATAATTTTCTCTCGAAACCCTTTGGACTCGAAATTCAAAACACTGTTTTTGCTTTTAATCAGCCAGAATTTCTAGTGGATGTAATTTTTAAAAAGTATATGCTCATAAATAAGAGTGATGCAATTATTGATCAAATATTTTTTGGAGAAGTATTTTGGCCAGGCTGTTATTGCAGTAAAGTCGGAACCGACACGACAAAAAATCTTGTTTTTGCTTATGAATATATGATAGAAGATATAAGTCCGGCGATCGGGGTTAAATTACTCCAAGGACCTATCATCAGAACGAATTCTAACAGTGATACTGCAAGATTCAACGGATCCGATAAAGCAGGATATAAAAACATTAAAATTACGGCAAGTTCATATTTATCTAAAAGAGAGGAAGTATTAGGTTATACACCTGATCGATATTATAATAAATTGAGAGGAAGAAATTTTTTTGATGGAGAACCCATTATTAACCCGGACGATTCATCAATAACAAGTTTTATTTTCTCCGGGAACCCAATCGATTCAACAGGATGGCTGGACTCAGGTTACCAGCAGGGAGGACATCAGGATAATAATCTATGCAGAAATATTACAATTTCTTCCGGTCCATTCACGATGGCTCCTGGGGATACTCAAGAAGTTGTTTACGCATTTATTGCAGCTCAAGGCGAGAATAATTTAGACAGCATCAGAAAATTGAAATTATTAGCAGATAAAGTTCAATATTTTTACGATCATTATACTGTCGATGAACCTGAACCTTATTTCGAACCACTGCCGGAGTTTTTTGCCTTATCTCAAAACTACCCCAATCCTTTTAATCCCACAACAACAATTAAGTTTGCTGTTCCCGGCGCAGAAACAAGTCGTGATCTGACAATACAAGCAAAACTGATTATTTATGATATTCTCGGAAGAGAGGTTGCAACACTTGTAAACAAACACTTAACCCCGGGCAATTATGAAGTTGAGTTTAATGCGGAAGGTTTATCATCGGGAGTTTATTACTACCGCCTCGAAGCCGGAAGTTACAGCCAGACAAAAAAAATGATTTTATTGAGGTAACGACTTTAGCGAATTAGATTTCACTAATTTCACCGATAACAATTCCCGGTTCGTTAATCTGTGTGGTAAGATTAATTATTTCATCTGCGGAGTTTTTATCGACCACGGCGATTAAACCAATTCCCATATTAAATGCGCTCCTCATATCTTCAATCGGTACTTCTCCAAGTTTTTGAATCAACTTAAATATCGGGTTTACCTCCCAAGCATCCCAATCGATTTTAATAGAAAGATTTTGAGGAACTACGCGTTTTGTGTTTCCTATTATCCCGCCCCCTGTTATGTGAGAGAAGGCTTTGAGTCCATTCATAACTTTTAACTTACTAATAAGGGACAAATATGATTTATGAATTTTAAGCAGCTCCTCACCTAACGGTAAATCAAGTTCTTCAGGGATATCATCAACTTTATAATAGTTGAAAAGAACGTTTCTTGCCAAAGAATAACCGTTTGTATGCAGTCCGGTTGACCGGAATCCTATAAGTAAATCACCCTTTGCCGTATTTTCACCGTTGATGATTTTACTTTTTTCAACAATTCCCACTACTGTTCCGGACATATCATATTCATCAGCATCGTAAATCCCGGGCATTTCAGCAGTCTCGCCTCCAACTAGGGCGACATTGTTTTCCGCGCAGGCTTTTGCAAAACCGGATACGATCTGTTCAGCTTTGTAAGGATATAACTTTCCGAAAGCAAGATAATCTAGAAAATATTTCGGTTCGGCGCCACAAACGGCAATATCATTAACGCAGTGATTTACTAAATCCTGTCCTATTGTATCATGCTTATCCATCATAAAAGCTATTTTTAGTTTTGTGCCAACTCCATCCACGCTGGAAACCAATACAGGATTTTCAAATTCGTTTTTATCGATTTCAAAAAATGAACCGAAATAACCTATGCCCGAAAGTACGTTCTTATTGTGTGTTGATTTTACAAGGTCTTTAATTTTGTTTACGGTTTCTTCGCCGGCTTTAATATCAACGCCGGAAGATTTGTATGTGCTCAAATTTTCCTCTAATTGATTTCCGAAAAACCAAATATAGCAAAATTGTCTCAATAGAAACTTGAGTATGAAATATCTTGTAAAAAGGAGACTTTTAAAAGCGACAAATTTATTATGAGTGCATCAAATTGAAGCAAAAGTGTCGAATTTTTAATATTTTTAAAGTTCGCTAAACCCAATAAAAACAAATGGTTGAATTAAGCGAGCGCGAAAAATCGGTATTGCGGTATGTTATTCATCAATTTATTCTTACCGCTAACCCGGTCGGCTCAAGAAATATTGCTAAAAAATATAATCTCGGGTACTCTCCCGCGACAGTAAGGAATGTTATGTCCGACCTGGAAGAGTTCGGATTATTGAATCATCCACATACTTCAGCGGGAAGAATTCCGACAGATATAGGATACAGGGTTTATGTTGATATGCTTATGGATCCTCCAAGGATCAACAAAGAAATTAAGAATCGCGTTGAGGAGGAATACAGCCGTATATCAAGCGAAACAGATGACTTACTAAAAATAACAGCTACTCTCTTAAGTGAGATTACAAATCAGCTTGCATGCGTTACGTTCCCGAAATTCGAAAATGCCGTACTGGAAAAAATTCAACTGGTCAGTTTGACCTCGAGAAGAGTTATGGTTGTTGTTACAGTTAAATCAGGTCTCGTAAAAACCATTACTCTCGAAATCGAATCCGAGATGGACAGAAAAGCTCTCGAAAACAGTGAAAGAATTTTAAATGAGAAATTAAGCGGTTTAAAATTTTCCGAAATAAGAGATACATTCAAAGATAGATTGAAAGATTATTTTAATTCCGATTATAAACCAATAATAAGGCTCTTCTTCGATTCGATAGACAAGATATTTAAGGATATCAAGATAAGTGAAAAGTCGGTTATTACCGGAACCAGAAATGTTATCAATCAACCGGAGTTTGATGACCCGCAGAATTTCAGAGGAATAATTGAACTCGTTGAGGATAAGGACGTTATTGTTCATATAATGGAAGAGGAAAGTGGAAAACTGAAAGAATCAGTTGAAGTGATAATCGGAAGTGAAAGTAAAGACGTTAAACTTAACAATTACAGTCTGCTTAAACGCGAGTACAATATTGACGAATCAACTGGAGTTGTCGGGTTGATTGGTCCAAAACGTATGGAGTATTCCAAAGCATTGGCTGCCGTAATCTATATGGCAGAATTTTTATCCAAAGAATTAAAAAGATCATTGCATAAATAAGGTTAAATACGGAGAATCTATGAACAGTAAGAAAGTGAACGAAATCGAAAATCAAAATAAAGAAACCGGTATTCCCGAAAACGAGGAGATTCCGGTGGAGAAACATAAAGCAGATAATGAAGTTGAAACTGCAACAGAAGAACGTCCTAAATCTCAAGAGGAAGAAATTAAAGAAGAAGTTTCACTTGAAGATCAAATAAACGAACTTAAAGATCAACTGTTAAGAAAGGCAGCGGAGTTCGAAAATTATAAAAGAAGAACCGAAGTTTATCAAAGCGAACTGCTTAAATATGCCGCGGAAAGTTTTATTCTAAAAGTATTACCGGTTTACAACGACTTTGAAAGGTCACTTTCGCACATCAAGGAAGCAAAAGATGTTGATGCTATTAAAGCAGGACTTCAGCTCGTATTCGATAAATTTACAAAAGCATTGAACGAACAAGGTGTTTCCAGAATGGAAACTGTTGGAAAAGAATTCGACTTTAATCTTCATGAAGCGCTTCTTCAACAAGAAGTTGAAGATGCACCGCCTAATACCGTAATTCAAGAGGTGGAGCCGGGTTATTTGTATAAAGACAAAGTGCTTAAGCATGCAAAAGTTATTGTTAGTAAAGAGAAAGAAGAAACAGATTCTAATGAAGAATCAGAAAATTCTGAAACGAAATAATCATTGAAGGATAATACGGATATGGCGAAGAGAGATTATTACGAAGTACTTGGCGTTTCAAAGAGTGCAACAAAAGACGAAATAAAAAAAGCATATAGAAAACTTGCCATGCAGTATCATCCAGATAGAAATCCGGATGATAAAACAGCAGAAGAAAAATTTAAAGAAGCAGCCGAAGCTTATGAAGTGCTTCATGACGACGATAAACGTGCAAAGTATGACCGATTTGGACACAGCGGATTAAAAGGCGGTCAAGATTTTCATGGTTTCAACAACGTTAATGATATATTCAGTCACTTCTCGGATATATTCGGCGGAGCCTTTGGCGGCGGCGGTTCTTCAATATTCGATGATTTTTTTGGTAGCGGAAGTTCATCAAGAGGACGCAAAAGAACTCAAGGCACACCGGGTTCGGATCTTAGAATCACACTAAAACTTACACTCGAAGAAATTGCTTCGGGCACAACCAAAAAGGTAAAAATAAAACGTTATGAGAAATGCAGTACTTGTAACGGTACCGGAGCTAAAGATCCCTCCGCATTCCGGGATTGTTCCGTTTGCGGCGGAACCGGTGAGGTAAGACAGGTAAGCAGATCAGTTTTCGGACAGTTTGTTAATATTTCACCCTGTCAAAACTGCGGCGGCACGGGAAAAATAATTGCCGATAGATGCACAAGCTGCGGCGGAGAAGGAAGAAAACAGACTGACTCGATGCTTAAAATTTCGGTGCCCGCGGGGGTTCATAATAATAGTTATATGACAATGCGCGGCGAAGGAAATGCTGGCAAAAACGGAGGTCCTGCCGGTGATGTAATCGTGATTTTTCAAGAACTTCCGCACGAATATTTTGTCAGGGACGGCGATGATATAATCTATGAACTTTTCCTCAGTTTTCCCGAAGCAGTTCTGGGAACAGAGGTTGAAGTACCTACATTGACTGGCAGAGCAAAACTTAAAATTGAATCGGGAACACAGCCCGGTAAATTTCTTAAGATGAGAGAAAAAGGTATTCAGCATCTTAACAGTCACGGGTCGGGTGATCAGCTAGTTAAAATAAATATACACGTACCGAAAAAGGTTAATCAAAAAGAAAAAGAGCTTTTAAAGGAACTTGAAAAATTACCAAACATAAGAGTAACTTAGTTCTATGGCGAAAGGAAACATTAAGAGAATATTACAAAATCTTGGTTTTACTGATACCGAATTAAAAGTTATTTTCTTCTTGTGTGTAACGTTCTTCCTGGGATTGACAATTAAATATTACAAAGAAATTTTTCGTGAGGAAATACCGGAACATTTCGATTACTCCGAACATGATAGTTTGTTCGAACTTCATGGAAAATTTTCGGAAAACAACGGCAGCACAGCTAATTTAACTGAAAAAAGAGTTGATTCTGAGCATGAACTTTTAGATTTTAGTAAAGATAAAACGGTTGCTGAAAAAGAAGCACCTGTATTAAAAGAAAAGAGCATAGATCTTAATAAAGCCGGCATTTCCGAACTAATGCTTCTTCCCGGAATCGGTGAAGTGATTGCTCAAA
The DNA here is from genome assembly GCA_024103215.1 of Melioribacteraceae bacterium. GTDB lineage: Bacteria > Bacteroidota > Ignavibacteria > Ignavibacteriales > Melioribacteraceae > JAGFIY01. Next base: position 6,669 of record JAGFIY010000096.1, read on the forward strand.
GAATCATTGATTACAGAATAGCAAACGGTCCTTTTACGAAGTTGGAAAATCTTAAAAACGTAAAAGGTATCGGAACTAAGACATACGAAAAATTAAGTAAGTATATAATTATAGAATAAGAAAAGTTTTTATCTGGAGGAACAATGACTAAAAAGGGTGAACCGTGGTATTTACATGCAGGATTAATTGTTGTAATTATTGTATTGGTTTATTTTTTGGTGCAAGTGGCTATTATTGAACCGAGTGAACATATCGCAAAAGAAAAATATTTTAAGACAGAATCGAGATTGAGGATGGATAATTTACGCCAAGCCGAAATTCTTTATGAGAAAGTTTTCGACCGCTATAGCGGAAATTTGGATACGCTTATTAACTTTGTTAAATACGATACGACGGTTGCTGCTGTTATGTCAGGTATCGATACGATAACTAACAAATCCACAAATCCGTTTTTAACTTTGTCCCACGGTGAATTTACACCTGATTCGCTTTATAAAACTCCGAAGTCATTTTCATACTATATTCTGCAGGTTGATACGGTAGTTTCGATTGATACTTCGATTAACCGTTACGGAAGAATCACAAAAATTGATACGACCTATAAAATCGGGACAAAATATTACATTGAAGATCCTGATGGATACGGTTCAATAGGTTCGCTTACTTCGGATGCGTTAAAAAATACAGCGTCCTGGGAGTAATTGATAATTTAAATGTATTTGAAAGAAGGACATGCTGGAATAAATCTTACACCAGAAAAAATCCAGCTTGTTGAAATCATAAGCCAAGATAACAAGTTTATTGTTGCAAACGTTGACGAAGAATTTTTCAGCGAATCGGTTCACCTCGATGAAAAAGAAACAAAACTTTCTTCGATCCTCCAAGCAGCGTTTAACGAATTGGTACTGAGAAATCCGCTTGCATCGGCTAACATTTCGTTTACACTTCCACCCGATTATTTTAAGATTATCGAACTTCCTTACGAGAAATCCCTCATAAAAAAAGACTTAGAAGAGCATGTTCGATGGGAGTTTAAACAGCTTTTTCCTTATCTAAACATTGAAGATGTAGTTTTGCAGTTTATTCAACTTAAGCGCAATGGTTTTTCTGGCGGTGACACGATGCTTATTGCCGCCGCAATAAAGAAACATCTAAAATATATTTATAAATTCTGCGCGAGAAATAATTTTAATCTGAAATATGTGGACAACTCGCACTTTGCAGCAAACTCGATTGTAAGATTGAACACGCAGTTACCAAAGGATACGAATGGAGTAAGTATATATTTAATGGACAACATTTTATCAATTATTGTGCTTCAAGATCACCATCTTTCGTTTTATAAGGAGTTTCATTACGAACGCATTGATCAGATATTCGGAAAGATTGATGGTTATTTAATTTACTTGAACGATTATGGTTTGGAAAAAGAAAATATTAGCTATGCTGTTTTATCGGGCGATCGCGCAAGCGAATCAGTTAAACAGCATATTGAGGAAAATCTTTCTTTAAATTTTTCATTGCTGAATCCATTTGAATCCCTTCCCTTAGAAGAAAAATTGTCAGAAAGCGATTTTGTTGCTTCCGACTATTATTCGTTTGCCGCGTCGGCTGGAATTGCACTAAGGCAAATCTAACTTATCGATTTTGCAAATGAGAATTATCGCAGGAAAATATAAAGGGCATAAACTTAAGATGCCCAGCTCGAAATTTACCCGCCCAACTACCGACCGAGTGAAGGAATCAATTTTTAATATTTTAATGAACTTTGTTGATTTTAATAACATTAAAGTCTGTGATATTTATGCCGGTTCAGGTTCTCTTGGGCTTGAAGTGCTGAGCAGAGGTGCCGCGGAAGTGCATTTTGTCGAGAAAAGTTTTTCCGTATATAATATTCTAAGTCAAAATATATCTGCTGTTGATAATGAAAACCGTTGTAGAATATTTAAGATGGATGCTGTAAAATTCACCCGAATAGTGGAACATTATAAATATGATCTCATTCTTATTGATCCGCCGTTCTTCAAAAATGATGTTTATAAAGTAATTGAAAATTTGATGACTCAGGAATATCTGTCTAAAAACGGAAATATAGTTTTGGAAAGGTCTGTTCAAACCGAAAATGAAGACAAGGAAGCACTTGAGGTTGAACCATATAAGAAAATTGGGGATAGTTTAATTTACTTGTTCTCATCGTGAAGAAACTTTTATTCATATATATATTTGTAAATATCATAAATGCTCAAACTTACCAAAGGGAGATCGATCCTTTTCCTTTTCTCTCCGAAGGCAAACCGATTAACAATACATTTTCGGGTGGGACAAACAATGCAGAGCATCAATTTGATGATATTGACGGTGACGGCGATTACGATTTGTTTATCCTCAACAGCGACGGTACTTATGATTGGTATGAAAATACCGGTAGCCAACACATTGCAAAATTTAAACTATCGCCGGAATTTATCCCGGGGCTAGAGCTAAAAAATTGGTTTCAGTTTTTGGATATAGATAACGATGATGATCTCGATCTATTTACCGGCGGAGTAAATAACTCTGTCCGTTTTTTTGAAAATATAGGTGATAAATTTACTCCTGAATTTTCTCTGGCAGATGGACTGCTTAGCGACAATGAAGCTAATCCGGTTTACAGCGAAAGTATTTCAAACCCGCTCTTCGCAGATTTTGACGGCGACAATGATTACGATCTTCTTTCCGGTGATCAATCCGGTACCGTTAACTACCATGAAAATATCGGCACACCTGATTCAATAATACTTGCAAAAGTTGAACATAACTGGCAGAATATTCTTATAATAAGCGGCGGGAAAAATGATAAGCATGGTGCAAGTACACTTGAAGCCGGGGATATTGACGGTGACGCTCTGCTCGAACTTTTGTGGGGCGATTTTTTCAGCCGATCGCTATTTTTAATAGAAAATGACGGAACTCCTACTAACCCGAATCTATTGATGCCGCCGGTTTACGATTTTTATCCGCCGAATGAGGACAGCCTCTTTACACGCGGATACAATATGCCTAGACTTGTCGATATTGACGGCGATAACGATTTGGATTTGTTCGTTTCCGTTCTTTTCGATCCGACTGTTGAAGAATCACTTATTTTCTTCAGAAATATTGGGGGTCCGGAATCCCCGGATTTTCGAAAAGAAACTGATGATTATCTTCGCACACTTGATATTGGTACAAAGAGCTTTCCTTCGTTTGCAGATATTGATGCGGACGGCGACCTCGACCTTTTCATCGGCTCGGAAGAAAATCCCGAGGGAAATATTTATTTTTTTGAGAATAATGGTACTGTTGAAAATCCATCCTTTAATCTTGTAAGCAAATCATATTTTGATATTAAAAATGATCTCTCAGTAGCGCCGACATTTGCGGATATTGATAATGACGGCGATCTTGATCTTTTCGTAGGTATCTGGTTCCCCGGGAATGTCTTGTTCTATAAAAATATCGGGACAAAATTTAATGCTGATTTTGTGCTAGAAGGTCCACTCGCAGACAGTCAAAACAATCAGATTCGTGAGGGAAATTATACACGTCCACAATTTATTGATCTTGATAATGATAACGATCTCGATTTAATAATCGGTTCTTATTCGGGTAAACTTAAACTTTATACGAATGCTGGTAATTCGACTCAATATTCTTTTGAAGAAGACTTATCTTTATTTGCCGACATTGATGTTGGTGAACAAAGCAATCCGTTTTTTATCGATAAAGATTCTGATGGAGATTATGATTTATTCATTGGATGTTTAAACGGAAATATTTTCCTCTACGAAAATATTGGAACACCGTTCGATCCGTCATTTGAACTTGTCACCGATAATTATTTTAACATTAATGCCGGTCAGCATTCTGCTCCTGTTCTTGCTGATATTGATGGTGATTCGGACTTAGATTTGTTTATCGGCAATATTAAAGGGGGAATTTATTTTTATCGAAGCGACGAAGTTTCTTCTATTTATTATGAAAATGATAATCATTTAATAGGCAGTATTAATTTGAATGCTTATCCAAATCCGTTCAATTCTTTTATAAATATTTTTCTTAATGTATCGAAGGAGGATTATTATTCCGTTTCAATTTTTGATATATTAGGACAAGAGATCGCAATTTTACATCGCGGTATATTAAAACAAGGAACTCATAATTTTAACTGGGACGGAATAAACAGCAGTGGTAAAATTGTATCCTCCGGAATCTATTACCTCAATGCAGCGAGTTTTTCAAATTCTAAAACCACGTTAATCTCATTCATCAAATAACAAATAAAATGAAAAAATTTTATTACATAATAATACCACTTATCCTTTTGAACGGAATTGCTTTTTCTCAGCAGATATTTTTCAACGGAAATTTTAATCCATACCCCGAAGAGGATTATTCTGATATCTGGGGATATGTTGATTCACAAGGGAATGAATATGCTTTTATGGGAGTATATACCGGTACAACAATTGTTAAACTTGGCGGATTCACACTCTTTAACGAAACAGCATTTATTCCCGGACCTAATTCAATATGGCGCGATATAAAAGTCCACGATAACTATGCGTATATAATTACTGAAGGGACAGGCAACGGTGCCGGCTTGCAGATAGTCGATCTTTCTCTACTTCCAGATACGGCATTTTTAGCAGCGATTTATTCCGAAACATTTACAAGAGCACACAATATTTTTATAGATGAGGGATTCGCTTACGTTGTTGGTACATCGGGCGGGGGTGGAATTCATATCCTGGATTTGAGCGATCCCATTAATCCTGTTGAAACTGCTTATTACGGTGCAAGCGGTTATGTACATGATGTTTATGTTTGGAGCGACACACTTGTTGCATGTGCTGAAGATTCATACGACTTAGTTGATATAACTGATAAATCAAATCCGCAAAAAATTTCGGAAAGTCCGCCTCTGCCAGGAAGATACGCGCATTCCGGCTGGATGACTGAGGATAAAAAATATTTTGTTGCCTGCGAAGAATTTAATGTAGATGATATAACCATTTGGTATTTGGAAGATAGAACAAACTGGGAATTGGTCTCACAGTTTGAGTTGCCGGGTTCAAGTCCGGTTCACAATATTTTTATGAGAGGCAGTTTTGCTCACGTTTCATATTATGCCGACGGTTATGTTGTTCTTGATATATCGAATCCCGAAAATCCAGTTATAGTCGATGAATATGATACCGATCCCTTGAATTCAAGCGGATATAACGGAGCATGGGGATGCTATCCTTATTTGCCGAGTGGAAAAATTTTGATTTCTGATATTTCAACTGGACTTTATGTTTTCAGTTTTGACGAAGGAGAAACCCCGGTTGAACTAACAAGTTTCTCGGCAAATCAGCATAATGATATTATATCACTCGTATGGAAAACTGCATCGGAAACGAACAACAAAGGATTCGAAATCGAAAGAAAGTTTCAATCAGAGTCGGGTGAATGGCAAACAATAGGGTTTGCTGCAGGAAAAGGTACAACTAATGAAGAACAGAATTATTCTTTCAAAGATGAGATCTTGAATGTCAGTTCCAAAGATGTAAACTATAGATTAAAACAAATAGATTTTGACGGTTCATTTGAGTATTCTAAAGTGTTAACGCTCGAAATAAATCTTCCCGATAAGATTGTTCTTCACCAGAACTATCCAAATCCTTTTAATCCGAAAACAAAAATAAAGATCAGCATTCCTTTTGCTCCCGAAGAATCTATTGCCGCTACATTAAAAATTTATAATACACTTGGAGAAGAAATTGTGACCTTATTTTCAGGACAGCTGGAAGCCGGGAATTATGAGTTTGAATTTGATGCTTCTACTTATTCTTCCGGTATTTATTTGGCAATGTTGAAATCAAAAACCTTTTCCGAATCGATCAAAATGTTACTATTAAAGTAATGGGGGCTTTAGTGAAAAGAAATTTTCTTATACCGTTAATAATTTCATTCAGTTTTACAAACATTATTTCACAGCAGAACGTGGAACTTGTTGGTTCATTAAATCCTAATCCGGGATCTCATTACTCAGATATCTGGGGCTACACAGACGAGGCAGGAAGAGAATACGCAATTCTAACCGGATGGGATAAGGTTTTTATAGTTGATCTTAACGATCCGCAAAACCCTGCGTTGATCAGTTCAATTTCAGTTCCCGGTACTGTTTGGCATGATGTTAAAACTCATGGTAAGTATGCATATGTTGTTACTGACGGCGGCGGTGACGGCATGAAAATAATTGATCTCTCAAACCTTCCTAACAGTGCATCCTTGGTAAAAACTTACAATTTTGATTTCTTATCGGCACATAATATTTTTATAGAAGATGGTTTTGCATACGTTATAGGAGCCGGTTCTGTTGGAGGAATGTTCATTTATGATCTTTCTGATCCGGTAAATCCTCAGCTTACTTCCGAATATACTCATTCCAATTATATTCACGATGTTTATGTTTATAATGATACTGTTTATGCCGCGGCTGCTTCAACATACGATGTGGTGGACGTAACAGATAAATCAAATCCGGTTAAAGTCTCGGCAAGTGCAGCGATCCCGGGTATTTATGCTCACTCCGGATGGATGACAGAAGATAAAAAATATTTTTTTGCAACTGATGAATTCAATGTCCGTGACATAATTGTATATGATTTGGAGGATAGAACAAATTGGGAGGTTGTGTTGCCGAGCTGGCAATTTCCAACAGGCACAAGGGTGCATAACTTGTTTATCAGAGGTAATTATGCTCACATTGCATATTACGAAAGCGGATATGTCGTTCTAGATATAGAAAACCCTGAAACACCTTTTATCGTTGGACAGTATGATACATATCCTGGGGAAGGGGATGATTTTTCGGGAGCGTGGGGCGCATATCCGTTTCTGCCTTCGGGATTAATTCTTGTTTCAGATACAAACACGGGATTATATGTACTAGAGTTTACTCCTGCCGATCCGGCTCCTTATATTATTAATAATACAGACTTCGATGCTGTGTTGAACACTGATCCTGTTGAAATAAGTGCACAAGTTTTTGAAAAGGGGATTGTCACAGATGTAAATGCTTTTTATAGAACCGTGATCAACGGAAACAAAGGAGAATGGAGATTAACCGAACCGGAATCGAAGAGTGGTGATACATATTTTTTTGCGATTCCGGGATTTGATCATCTCACTACAGTCGAATATTATTTTGCAGCTGCTGATGATTCAAATCAAGTAACATCATTACCTCCTGGTGGTTCCGGGTTAGACCCGGCAGGCGTCAATCCTCCGGGAAGTTATTTCAGCTATCAAGTAATTTTAGCCGGTACACCTATAATAACAAGTTTTGAGCCTTCTGCTTTCGATACTACTGTCATTAAACCAAATCCGGTTCACTTCCTTCTGGAAGGTGTGGACACAACCGATTTGGATGTTACCGTTAAATGGTATGTGAATGAAACTTTTCGAATAAACGGTAAAAGTTTTAGATACTCCTCCGCTTTTGTTCAAACTCCAAAAATTGATACAGTCAAAGCTGTTTTAACCAATGGTTACAAAAGTGTTGAGAAGAAATGGATAGTAAGAGTTGAAAATCCCACATCAATTGAAGACGGAATCACTATCACCACATTTGACTTAAAACAGAACTATCCTAATCCGTTTAATCCAAGCACTGAGATAAATTTCTCAATTGCTGAGGTAGGATTTGTAAATCTATCGGTGTACAACATAATTGGTGAGAAAATAACCGAACTAGTGAAATCGGAAAAAAGTGCTGGTAGTTACTCCGTTAATTTCAGCGCTGATGGACTGCCTTCGGGGATTTATCTTTTGAGAATTGAACATCCCAAATTTTCAAAGACTATTAAAATGAATTTGATAAAGTAGGACTGTTTATAATGAAATTTCTTAAAAACTTATTCCTTTTAAATTTTATAACAGCTATACTTATTCTTCAATCATGTTCGGACTCTTCTTCGGATCCTGTTGGAGATGATATCCAAAAAGATTTTGAGAGTGAGGAACTTGCAAAATTGTTTGTTGAAAATTGTGCAACCGAACTTTGTCACAGCGGGACGAATCCTCAACAGAATTTATCGCTTGAATCACATTCACGACTTATTGAAGGTTCGTTTGACAGAAACTCGAACGGGGTTCAGAAAATTGGCGGCGAGGTTGTGATCCCTTTTTATCCGGAGAAAAGTATACTTTACAAAATGATCACAGGTGAATCTCAACCGCGTATGCCTTACAATCTCCCTGCGCTTACAAACGAAAACATTGAGCTAGTTAGAAACTGGATAGCTTCAGGCGCAAAGAATAAAAATGGTGAAATCCCGTTTTCAAGAATTCCATCCCATCGTGTATATATTTGTAATCAAGGTTCAGATTTTGTCAGTGTGGTTGACGGTGATGCAAAAGTTGTATCTAGATTAATAAACGTAGATCAGATTGATGAAGTAGATTCTCCCCATATGGTTCAAGAAAGCGGTGACTACTTCTATGTTACTTTGATTACTACTGGCAAACTGTTGAAAATAAGTAAATCCACTTTATCGATCGTTGGCGAAATAGCGGGAATAGAAAAAGCCGGTATGATTAAAATTACTTCAGACGGAACTAAAGCTTATGTTTCGCGATCCTCAACTTCACCTTCGGTTTATTCGACTGTTTACTATGTGGATCTCAACAGCATGTCGATTTTGAAAGAAATTGATCTTGTGGTTACCGGTGTGCCGCACGGAATTGCTCTTACTCCAGACGGTTCAAAACTCTATGCGGCAAATCTTACTAAGAATGTTATTAGCATTGTCAACACAGCTACAAACGAAACAGAAAGTTTTATAAATTTTGCTGAGAATATTGAACCGATGCAGACTGAAATTTCACCTGATGGAAAATATCTTTTCGTTGCTGCAAGAGGTACTTCAGAATTGATAATTATTGATGCTGCAGCCGACACGGTAACACAAAGAGTCGAAGTAAAACCCATGCCGATGCATATTTCGGTTAATAGTACTTCCGATAAAATTTATGTGACATCAATGGGCGCGAACGTTCTCATGGTGATTGAAAAAATCGGCAATCAATGGATTCTTACAAACGAAATTTCGCATCCGGCTTTTTCACAACTACATGGATGTGACATCACCTTCGACGATAAATATGTCTATGTTTCGGGAAGGAACACAAACGGGAAACATGTTTCATCCCGGCAGACTCCGGGTTCAAATCCACCGGGAATATTGGGTGTTATTAACGCCGAAACAAATAAAGTAATAAAAGTGCTTGAAATAGAGCATTATGCAGCGGGATTAACTATAGATGAAAATCCTAAGTTGCTGGAAAATTAAATCTTCCTAAAAATTTTGCTTAATAGTTTTTTACATCGATAAAAAATTATATTTTCTTATACCGAAAAAAATTATAATGAATTATGGAAGAAAAAACTGTTAGACGTGTTATCTATCCCGGTTCGTTTGATCCCGTCACGAACGGACATTTGGATGTTGCTTTAAGAGCAATAGATCTGTTTGACGAAATTGTTATTACAGTCGCACGAAATCCCGGCAAAAAAAACATGTTTACAGTCGAGGAACGAGTGTATATGCTTCGTGAGTGTTTTAAAGATTATCCTCAAATCCGTGTTGATGCGTTTGACGGATTAGTTGTCGATCACGCAAAAGAAGTAGGAGCTATTGGCATCATAAGAGGTCTTCGCGCTATCTCCGATTTCGAGTTTGAATTTCAAATGGCTTTGATGAACAGAAAATTATCTTCCGGGCTTAAAACAATCTTCCTAATGCCCCATGAAAGATTTACTTATCTTAACTCTACAATAATTAGAAACCTAAGTCAGTTTAATGCCGACATTTCTCAGTTCGTCCCCGAAATTGTAGATAAAATGCTTAAAGAAAAACGCAAGAACGGGGAGTTATAAGACAGTCTGTCAACCATTGAAGATTATTTACATTGAATTAGTCGGCAACTAATTATAATTTTGTTATTAGCAATAACATTTACAAAGGAGGATAGTGGCCCATATTTCTACTGTTAACTAATGTAAAAAATTTTTTCCGGGGACCATTATGTTCCGTTTTATCTTTCCGTTTATTGTTTTAATTTCAATCGCGGCAAATATCTACTCTCAAACTGCCTTAGTAAAAGGATCAGTTATTAATTCACAAACTTCCGAACCACTTTCCGACTGCAATATACTTGTAAAAGAGACTTTAACAGGAACCTCAAGCAATTTTAATGGAGAATTCATTATTGAACTTCCATTTGGGGATTTTACTCTACAGTTCAGTTATATAGGATTCGAAACTTATATCGAAAAGATAAACTTGAAAAGCAGCAAAACACTTGTGCTTGATGTAAAATTAGTTCCTGTTTCACTGAAGGAAGATCAAATAACTGTTACCGGCAAAAAATCAAAACCTAACACTGTTGAGCAATCAATTATCGCAAAAGAAATAAAAAGAATGCCCAACCTTTATAATGACGTACTTCGTTCTGTTCAAGTGCTTGCCGGTGTGTCAACAAACAACGAACTAAGTTCGGGCTACAATGTTCGTGGCGGAAGCTTCGACGAAAATTTGATTTATCTTAACGGGTTCGAAATTTACAGACCGTTTCTTCTGAAACAAGGGATCGAAGAAAACCAAACGCTGATAAATCCAGGACTTGTTTCCTCAATAAATTTTTACAACGGAAATTTTCCTTCTCGCCTTGGTGATAGAATGTCATCAGCTCTTGAAGTGAAGTATGCAGATCATTTCAACAACACAATTCACGGAAGTTTTTATGCTGATCTTTTAAACACTGGGATATTGTTAAATAACAGTATCAACGATTTTAATTGGAGTATTGCAGGCCGTTACTCTTATCCTGATGCTTTTCTCAAGCAATTACAAACAACAGGTGACTACTCCCCCTCGTTTTCGGATTTTCAATTCTCCGGAAATTATACTTTTGGTGATAATAGAATTGAATTGTTGGGATTACTCGCCGAAAATAAATTTTTCTTTGAACCAGAATCCTGGATTGGCAATTTCGGCGGACTTACGCGAGGGGATTACCGAGAACTGAAAATTGATTATACCGGTAGAAACGAATATAGATACGTTACATCACTGATCGGTATAAAAAGTATAAATAAAATTTTTAAAAATACTAAGTTGTTAACGTCCGCGGCTTATTATTCAACAAATGAAACCGAACAAAAAAATATCTCGGGTAATATATTTTATAACGAAAATCCGGATCAAAGCCATCCTGTTAATGAGTATGTTAAAACAAGAGACGAACTTGTTGATAATAAACTCGATCTTTCATCCTACAGACTTTCGGTTGGATTGATGTCGGAGATTGGTAATCATATTTTGAGTACCGGCGCTGAGTATAGAATAGTGGATCTAAGCAACAGAGTTAATGAAAATTTTTATGAACTTGGTGATTCAACTTTGCTTCAAACTCCTTATGAAAAATTTGTGGATCAATCTATTAAATTAAATAGTTTAAGTATCTTTCTAGAAGACGAGATAAAAATTACTCGGGAACTCAAAACGGTTGCAGGATTGCGTTATCTTCATTACGACTATACCAACGAAAATCTTTTTTCGCCAAGATTGAGTTTATTATACGAACCAACACCTTTAACGACATTCAACATTGGATGGGGTTATTATTATCAGCCGCCATTTATTAACGAATTGAAAAATCCCGAAATCGGACAACTAAAATCACAAAGGGCAATTCATTATACTTTGGGAATTGAACATCTCTTCCGAGAAGATTTCAAATTTGCAGCCGAGGTCTATTATAAAGATCTCGATAATCTGATTCCTTTTTACTTCGACGAACTTAAGATGGTTTATCTTAACGGCAACACTCGTGAAGGATACGCATACGGACTTGATATGCAAATAGATGCAGAACTTGTTGACGATATGAGAAGCATAATTGGTTACAGCTATCTCGATTCGAAAGAGAGAGATAAAGGTACAGCAAAATATCAACGCCGACTCTTGGATCAAACACATACTATTCAAATATTCCTTCAAGATAAGTTTAAGAAGCATCCTAACTGGCAGTCTCATGTAAGATTTTTATTCGGCAGCGGGCAGCTATACTATAATAGAATAGCTGTCACAAATCCTCTTACGGGTGATTCCTACATTGATGTTAATATTAATAATCCCGCAGAGTATTTTCTCTATTTCAGAGTTGATATGGGACTATCGGCTTCGTTCGATATTTTTCAAGATTATAAACTTCTGTTTGTCGCAGAAGTACTGAATGTGTTCGATCATCTTAATTACGGTAGTTACGATTGGGTTGAAGTCCTGGAAGAATTTAATGCTCCTGTAAGAATCCCAAGAGTTTTGAGCCAGCGCTTCTTTAATATCAGAATGGAATTTGAGTTTTAATTATTCGGAATTTTTTCGCTTATAAATATACCCGTTTGTGCGTGCTTTATTCTAATGTACCCTAATCCCGTTCTATTCCTATCTCTTCTCTTTCCCACACAATAATTTTTTAGAAAGTGCAAAAATCTAGTACTACTCTTTTAATGCATTTAACTTAATATTCAATTATTGCATTTTGGTATCCACACGGGAGAGTTTTAAAAATAAATAAGGAGAGGTACATGAGTAAAAGACTTACCATTCTTACCTTTTGCATTTTGCCTTTTGTCTTACTGCTTTTCTTGGCAGCAAGAGGTAATGATGATATCAGGAAGGTGAACGTCAACGATGATTATGCCTACATAGCTATCAACCAATGCTTCATGTGGGTATCAAACAACGGAGACGGATCACACGATCCGCGAACAGACGGTAGCGGATTTTATTGGCCGGGAGGCGAGAACG
>JAGFIY010000097.1 GCA_024103215.1 Melioribacteraceae bacterium
ATGCCTCTGCGATATAGAAATTTACTTTATCCGATTCGAAATATGGAAAGGAATTATTCAAAGAAGAAAGAGTAGCAATACAATCGTTAAACTCATTTAAGTAATAAAGTGAAATCCCAAGTCCCAAATAAGCCAGGTTTTTATCAGCGTCATCCAAATCCGTTTCAAGACTTTCGGAGAAATAATTGAAAGCACTTTTAAAATCTTTTTTCTCCAAACTTATTTGTCCAAGCAAAACATTTGCTTTGTTCTTTATATCCAAATCGGATGAATTGGCAGCAGCAACTAGAAATCTTTCTGCTCTTGGAAATTCTTTCATGTTGAAATAAATAATTCCGGCATTCAATTGAACATTATTTACATTTGGATGATTGGGATACTTACTTGCAAATTCATCGTATAAAATCAAAGCCTGATTTTCTTCTTGTGAATATCTTTTACACTCGGCACTCCAGAACAATGCTTGTGCAGCGATGGACTCAGATGAAGATTCTGATAACGACTTAAACAAATTATATGCTTCATTATAATTATTGAGTTGAAAGTTAACCCAAGCCATTCCGAACTTAATCTGCTCTTCTCTTGATTTTGTCGGGGCTTTAGCGAGAAGTTCTTCGTAAATTTTTACCGCACTGCCATATTCCTTCAGTCTGAAAAATGCACTTGCAAGAACAAAGTTTGATTCTTCTTGCTGCTGCTTAGGAAGTTCATAAATTAGTGGATCGCTTAATTCAAGGATAACATTATCATACTTTTTCAATCGGAAATAACAAATGCCGATTCTATATTGTGCCAATGGTGCATACTCTGTATCAGAGTAATATGCGAGTAGTTCATCGTAGGACGAAACAGCTTTATCGAACTCGTCAATTTTCTCGTATAAATTTCCAAGTTGATATATTGATTCGACTAAATGTTTATTTGTTCTCTCATTACTTATTGCATAATTTAAAAAACTTTCGGCTTCAGAAAATCGATTCTCTCTTATGTACGTTGAACCAATCCAATAGTTTGCATCTCCTTCATAAGCATTTCCCGGGAATTCATTATTTAACATCAGAAGCTTGCTTCGCGCTTTCGAAAAATCTCCCAAATCATAATAAGCAGTTCCGCAATCGAATAATGCTTGAAGTCTTAATGAAGATGTTGAATGGTTTTTCAAAAACTCTTCATATTTTGAAACAGCCCCGATTAAATCACCAAGCAGCAGCAATGATTTTGCAGAATAAAATTTTGAGGAAGAAATTAGTTCTTCGTCAACACCGTCCGTACCTAAAATTTCTTCGAATTGTTTGAGAGCTTGTATGTAATTTTTATCGTTAAAAAATGTGAAGGCTTCGTTATAAATTTCTGAGGTGGTCTTCTGCTGACCAAATAATGAACTTGCGGCAAGGAAAAAAAATATGGTTTGCTTAATCTTTAGCTTTATCATAAAACATCGATTTTTGATAGTAAATATAGTTATAGAATGACAAACAATTCAGGTCACAATAATATATCCATTTGAGTGAGAATCTTTCCCCCGAATTATAGATTATTTATTCAAATATAGTTATATATTTATATTATAAAATAGTTCCATTATTAACAACAACGGAGAAATTATGAAACGAAAAATTATAACTTTTTTTGCTGTACTATTTTTGAGCCTCCCGATTTTCGGACAAGGATTAAGCATCGGACCGAGTGTTGGCTATATTGATGTAAATTCATCAGATTATTTCACCTCAGGATTTGAAAATGGGGAATTTGATCTTTCTACCGGTTTGCGTTACGGTTTAAAAGCCAGAGCAAGTTTACCACTCCTCCCTTTAACGTTTACCGGACATATTTATTATGCCTCGATAACTGTTGACGGTTCGTATGAGGGAACAACATTCGAGTCGGAAAGCAGTCTGTTAAATGCATCCGTAGGTGCAGAGTGGAATTTGCTTCCGGGACCGATCCGTCCTTACGCTGCGTTGGATATTCTTTATTCGAAAACCGGTGATGTTTCTTTTTCGACTCTGATAAACGGTCAAGCTTTTGAAGAATCAAATGACGGCTCCTCACGAACCGGTTTAGGCATTGGAGTAGGCGCAACAATAACTTTAATTCCGGTAATTGATTTGGATGCATCGGTAAAATACAACTTCAATAATTTGTTCGGGAAAGAGGACGGAGAAGAAAACCTGAACACCTATAGTTTTATGGTTTCGGTTCTATTTGATATTCTTTAAAATAAAAAAAGTCCGGTTCAACCGAGCCGGACTTTTACATTAAACTTGAACGTCTAATAGATTAGTTCATCAATTTTAATTCATAATCACACAAGCTTTTATATTTGCTGTCCTTCAATCCCTTGTTGAACGATTCTTTCGCATTTGCTAAGTCGTTCAATCCTTTATAAGCTTTTCCTTGATAGTAATAAGGTCCCCCGACAGAAATTGATTTACGATGTTCGAGAGCATTGTTTGCAGCTGATAAAGCTTTTTCGAACTGACCCATTTCGATATATGTTTCAGCCATCATTAAATATGCAGCATCATAATCAAAATGATCGACGGCTTTAGTTAAATAATCGATTGCCTGGGAATATTTACCGTCTGATTTTGCAGATGAACCAAGTTTAGTATAACACTTGCTAATATATTCATTTGCTTTTGCTTTGAGACTGTTCTTTTCAGTAAGTTGTTCGAACTTAACAAAATTATCTATTGCTTCCTGATAATTACCTTTACTAAAATACAAACCTCCCAATCCGTTGTAAGCTAAATCAAAATTTGGGTTGCTTTTAATAGCTTCCTTAAAAGCAGTTTCTGCTTCATCAAATTTTCTAAGTTTTTTTAGAGATACACCTTTTTGGTAAAAGATTCTGTAGTCATTGGAAGATTTTAGAGCAAGATCATAATTAGCAATGGCACCAGAATAATCGCCTGCTTTTAATTTGCTGTTTCCTTCGTTATAAGCTTTTGCTGCTTCAGCATCCATTTCAGCATCTTGTGCAAAAACTGAAATTGAGACAAACAGAAAAGTTATTAGGAGATTGAAGAGTCGTTTCATAGTTTTTTCCTTACTTATTATACTTATCAAATGAGAATGGAGTGCGGAAGAGGGGACTCGAACCCCTACGCCCTTGCGAGCACTACCCCCTCAAAGTAGCGTGTATACCAATTTCACCACTTCCGCAAAAATCGAAGTTAGAAAATATAGCTACTTTGAAAAAAAAGCAACACTCAAATATTAATTTTAACACACTCTCGATCTAGTACAAAAAAAATAGGATAAGTGTTCCTAAAATACAGGGAAAAAATTAATGCATAAAAATGAATTATAAGTAAAAGATATTGTTTCTTTATAAATCACCGGTTATAGGTTTTATTGTTATTTCTTCCACAACCATATTTGTTTTAATTGAGTAAAATTCAAAGATTAGCTTTGCTAATTCCTCGGGAGACATCATTTTGCCTGTTGATTTTTCGAGCACATGATTAGGCCAAATTGGTGTTTTTGTTGC
>JAGFIY010000120.1 GCA_024103215.1 Melioribacteraceae bacterium
ACATCCGCTTCCGGGTATTGCTCCCGTTGCAGTTCAGCAGGGGAAATATGTTGCTGATTTAATTAAGAAAGAAAATAATAGTTTAAACAAAAAACCGTTCAAGTACGTAGATAAAGGAACGATGGCAACAATAGGCAAAGCCAAAGCTATTGCTCAGATAAAAAAACTAAAATTAACAGGATTTATTGCATGGTTCTTTTGGGGATTCGTTCATATTCTATTTCTTATCAACTTTAGAAATAAATATAAAGTAATGGCAGAATGGATATGGTATTACTTCTCGAACAAAAACGGTGTAAGGCTTATTACAAAAAGCAACAACAAATTATGATCACTCAAAAGCGGTTTTTATAAGCTGTTCCTGTGTTTTTTGAAATAATTTACTCGACCCGAATGCCGGGCTTGGGCTTTCTTCTCTTCCGCAATATTCTAATTTTCTTTTTCCGTTAATGTGATCAGACAATTTCATGAAAACAAAATTCCATGCGCCCATATTTTTAGGTTCTTCCTGAACCCAGACAATCCTCTCAGCATTTTTGTATGATTTGATTGTTTCAAGCATCAATTTTTCTTCGAAGGGATAATATTGTTCTAATCTAATTATCGCTGTGTTCTTAATATGATTCTCATTTTTATATTTGAGAAGATCGTAATAAACTTTTCCGCTCGTTATCAAAACCTTTCTAATTTCATCTTTATTTTTTACCGAATCATCTATTATAGGAAGAAATTTTCCAGTTGTAAAATCTGAAACTTCTGATCTTGCTTCGGGTAATCTCAATAAACTTTTTGGAGTGAAAACAATCAACGGTTTATCTATTCTTAGTAGAACTTGTTTTCTTAAAAGATGAAAATATTGTGCCGGTGTTGTAGGATTAGCAACTATCATATTATTTTCGGCACAGAGAATTAGAAAACGTTCGAGTCTAGCACTGCTGTGTTCCGGACCTTGCCCTTCCTGCCCATGAGGAAGAAGAAGAACAATATTATTCGGAAGATTCCATTTAACTTCGGAAGCTGCTATAAAATTATCTATTATAACTTGTGCACCGTTTGCAAAGTCGCCGAACTGTGCTTCCCAAAGAACAAGTGTTAGAGGATCGGCAGCGCTATATCCAAACTCGAAACCGAGCACTGCATTTTCGGAAAGGTGGCTGTCGAGTGCTTCAATTTTTGCTTGATCGGAAGAAATATTATTCATCGGAAGAATTTCCTCGCCTGTGTTCATATCTGTCAAAATCAAATGCCTTTGACTGAAAGTACCTCGGGCGCTGTCCTGTCCGCTAAGCCTAACCGGAAATTTTTCCAACAGCAGTGAACCGAATGCAAGTGCTTCTCCAAAAGCCCAATCAAATTTACCTTTTCCGTTCAATATTTCTTTACGTTTTTCGATACTTTTCTTCAATTTGGGATTTGGAGAAAAATTTTCCGGAAGCGTAGTCAATCCTTCAACTACAGCTTTAAGATCTTCGTCGCTAATTTTTGTTTCTTTTTGAGGACCAAATTTTTTCAATTCATCTTTGGAAAGTGCTAAAGGTCTGTCCGGTTTAAAATCATTAATAGTCTTTTTTGATTCTTCCAAAGAATCATTGAGACATTGATTTGTTTCCGCTGTAAAGTTTTTTGCCTCATCCTCGGAAATAATTTTTTCGAGAATTAATTTTTCAGTATAAATCTCTTTTACCGATGGATGTGATTTAATCTTCTTATACATGAGCGGCTGAGTATAAACCGGATCATCGCCTTCGTTGTGCCCGTGTCTCCTATAACCGAATAGATCAATAACCACATCTTTCTTGAATTTTTGTCTGTACTCGAACGCAAGTTTTGTAACCCAAACCGATGCCTCTGGATCATCACCGTTTACATGAAAGATAGGAGCCTGCACCATTTTTGCGACGTCGGTTGCATAAGGTGAGGAGCGTGCTTCTTCGGGAGTTGTAGTAAATCCAATCTGATTGTTGATAATTATATGAACTGTTCCGCCAGTGCGGTAACCTTTTAACTGAGATAAATTTAAAGTTTCGGCTACCACTCCCTGTCCGGCAAACGCAGCATCGCCGTGTATTAAAACCGGGATAACTTCTTTTCTTTCCGAATCGTTTGATCGTGTTTGTTTTGCTCTTACAATTCCTTCAACTACCGGATCAACAAATTCTAAGTGGCTGGGATTTGACGCAATTGATACTTTAATTTCTTTTTTATTTTGAGTGTTATAAGTTCCCGATGCTCCGAGATGGTACTTAACATCACCTGTTCCTTGAGGAAGATCTGGATGATTTTCGTCTTCAAACTCGGAAAAAATCTGCTCGTAAGATTTTCCGATAATATTTGCGAGAACATTCAACCTGCCGCGGTGTGCCATTCCGAAAAATACTTCTTTTACTCCGTCGTCAACGGCTAATCCTAAAAGTCTATCGAGAACCGGAATCAGAGTTTCTGAGCCTTCCAAGGAAAAGCGTTTATGACCTATAAACTTTGTGTGAAGAAAATGTTCGAAAGATTCGGCTATAATCAGCATCTTAAGAATGCGCTTCTTTGTAACTTCATCAACAGCCGGTTTGTTGCGCACCTCTTCCATTTTATTCATCAGCCATTCTTTTTCTTCCGGGTGCTGAATATGCATGAATTCTGCGCCGACCATTTCGCAATAGGTTTGTCTTAAAACATCTAGAATTTCACGAAGCGTAGCATATTCCATTCCTTTAATGTTGCTTATGTATCTTCGATCGTAATCCCAAATTGTGAAACCATATGTTGAGGGATCCAATTCAACATAATAATCCGAACGGAATGAAAGCGGATTTAGGTTTGCAATAAGATGACCTCGCACACGATAAATATTAATTAATAAAGGGACCTTTGCCTGCTTTTGAACAGCTTCCAAATCCTGATTGCCGTTGAAATACTTTGATGTAGTGTCAACACCCCATGAAACAGGCATCTGAGGAATTTTTAAATCAGTAAATATATTTTCGTAAAAATTATCACCGCCTCTTAGAAGCTTATCGATTTCACCTAAAAACTCTCCTGACTCAGCACCTTGGATAATTCTATGATCGTAAGTGTTTGTTATGTTCATTACCTTACCGATTCCCAGCGCAGCAAGCGATGATTGACTCATAGCCTTGAATTCTGCAGGATAATCAATTGAACCGACGGCAATAATGCATCCTTGTCCAACCATAAGACGAGGTGTTGAGGAAACTGTTCCGATGCCGCCTGGATTCGTCAAGGAAATGGTTGTTCCTTGAAAATCATCAGGTTCAATTTTTCCCGTCCGCGCTTTGTTTACTATTTCATCATATGCTAAACGGAATTCATAGAAATTTTTTCGCGATGATTTTTTGATATTAGGAACTATAAGCGAACGTGTTCCGTCTTTCCTTTCCGTATCAACCGCAATTCCTAGGTTGATATATTCTTTTTTTACTAGATGAGGTTTGTTGTCAATAATTGTATAAGAATTATTTAACCCGGGAAATTTCCGGAGAGCTTTAACAATTGCAAATGCTACAATATGAGAATAAGAAATTTTGCTTTCGCCGATTTTTTGAAGATGATAATTTATTATTCTTCTATTCTCTTCCAAAAGTTTAACCGAAACAGTTCTTAATGAAGTTGCAGTTGGAATCGATAAACTTGCTTCCATATTCTCGATAATCCTGGAACCTATACCGGTAATAGGTTCTGCAACATCGTCATCGTTTAAAGGAGTAAATTGAACTACATTCTTTGTACTCCGCACATCACTTTTTTGAATCGATGGTTTTGTTTGAGTTTTATCTTTATCTCGCTTTCTATCACCTAGTAATTCATTGAAATAATCTCTCCAATACTTTGATACAGTATCAGGATTACTTTCATATTGTTCAAAAACATCGGTAACATATCCTGCATTCATTCCGAATTGATCGTACAAGTATTTCTGAATTTCTTCTCTTGTTTTCATGCTTGCTTTCTTTTTATTAAATCTATAATAAAGTTCTTAAAAAAATTGTTACTAGCAACAATCAAATATAATAAAATAATGATATTAGGATTTGATGTCTTTTTCTGAACGAGGATTCATTGACTATCTTTTTGTGGAAATGCTTAAGAGCTGGGCAAAATTAAATTTAAACGTAAAAAAAAGTCCGGCAGAGCGCCGGACTTTATAAGTTAAGTATTACGCTTAAAAGCCTAATGTAACCGATATCATATGGTTCGCGTCAAAGTAACGTGCCCAACGGTATGCATAATCTACTTGGATT
>JAGFIY010000128.1 GCA_024103215.1 Melioribacteraceae bacterium
TCGTGACATTTATCGTATATCTCTTTTACGTTGCTTTCACAGCCGGGAGTTGCAAAAACTTCCGAGCCGATGCTTCGAAGCCAATCAAATCTTTCTTGACTCATTTCTTCCGGAAGAATTGCAACAGCGTGAACCGTTAGTAATGCCGAGTTAAATGCGCCGCCTCGACAGTAATTTCCTGTCGAAGGCCAAACGGCTTTGTGGTACTCGGGATCAAATCTTCCTGTAACAAGATAAGGTGCGAGGCATCCGTATGTTGCGCCGACTTTATGCGCACCGGAAGGAAAGTGTTTGCCGACTAAACCGATTATTCTTGCTTTAACGCCTGAAATTTCTTTTGGGATTTCTAAAAAATTTATTCCGTCAATTGAGCCGTCTTTCGGGTTGTTATTCCAATTGATTCTAAAAAGATTTAACGGGTGAACTTCTTGTAAATCAATTGATTTTAATTTTTCTTGAATATCTTTCGGAATTTTGTGAGGGTGTTTTAACTGCTCAAATGTAGGTAAAATAATTTTGTTTCTTTTACACCGGTTGATTGTTCTTTCGAGAAATTCTTTGTTCTGAATATTCCAGTTCCATAAATTCATAATAACTCCCTAATTCGATAAAAGTAGTTGTTGCTTTTTACAAAGTACTTAAATTTAACTAATAAAGAATTGATTTGGGAGTAAAACTAACGGAGCAACTAGATACTATATTGAAAAATTACTAAATACAAACAACATTTCTCTCCCAATCTGTTCAACACGCTCGTCATACTTAGCTTCTTCTAATTCTGTGCCGTCAAATTCTTTCGGATCATCATAACGGATTGGGAAACGAGCTTCGGCACCGAATACAACGGGACAATTTTCATCGGCATCCGAACACGTCATTATTGCAGCAAAATTTTTTTGCGGGTTGTATTTATCCGAATAAACTTTTGAGAAACATTCAATCGGTTCTCTATCATCGGAATAATAGACATTATAAACCGGGTTATCGGAATCATATTTCTTTTCAATTTTGAATCCCGCTTTCCGCAATGCTTTTACTGCACGGGGATTAAATGCCGTTGCTTCTGTTCCGCCGGAGAAACATTTTATATTAGGAATACCGTAATACTCTGCTGCAGTCTGTGCCCAAATTTGGCTGATATGACTTCGGCGTGAATTGTGTGTACAGATAAAAGTTAGGTTTACTTCTTTTCCATCTTTCACTTTATTTGAAATGTAATCTGAAAATTCATTAAGAATTTTTTTTCGATCGGCCGGAATGGAATTAAATGAATTTTTCAATTTGTTGATTTTTTCGGCCAGTTTATAATAAAGTGCCATCTTTTTACCATTGTATTATTTTAGAGATTCCATCCGTCAGCTAACGGATGGAATCTCTTGGATATTGAAATAAATTTAGTCTTCCCAGAAATACATTTTTGCTTCGAGAGAGTGCGGGTATTTATTTTGAATTTCTTTCATAGTTTTTCGGAATGCCGGGTTATCCTTGGTTTTTATGTATTCTGCTATACCTCTCTGCACCAACACTTTCGGCAGTAATGCGGAATCTTTAAAGGAATCAATTTCTTTTCCCGTTACATCTATCACTTCATCATATTTTCCTTTTGGAATCATTGATTCGGAATAGGCAATTCTAAGCATTAACCTGAACTCCTCCGGCGGCAAGTAACCGTTAAAATTATAATACGATTTACCGTTGTGATCCAAAAAATAAAACGAGGGAGTCCAATAGCCGGAAAGTTCTCTTCTTATTTCACGATCCTTTTTCAAGTCGAGCTTTAAAAGTACGAACCACTCGTTCATTTCTTCTTGTACTTTTTCATTTGGATAAGTTACTTCATAAAGTTTTTTACACCCGCCGCAGTTTTCCATCTCAAATTGAAGCAGGATTGGCTTGCGGGATTTTTTCGATTCTTCTTTTGCTTGTTCAATGTCTGTAAACCAATTCATCTAATCACCTCATATTTTTTCATTTTTATTTATGGACAAATATCTGGTGCTTTTATATCACCTTTTTCGACTTCAACGCCAATTTGTTCCTTTGGGAAATATTTTTTTTGAAACCAAAGAGCAACATTAACTAAAGTAATCAATACCGGCACTTCTACCAAAGGTCCAATCACCGCTGCAAATGCCTCGCCGCTGTTTATTCCGAACACTGCAATTGCAACTGCAATCGCCAGTTCAAAGTTGTTGCTCGCCGCTGTGAAAGAAAGGGTTGTTGTTTTTGAGTAATCTGCACCGATCTTTTTACCCATATAAAATGAAACAAAGAACATAATCACAAAATATAGAACTAGAGGAATAGCGATTCTTACAACATCAAGCGGGATTTTAACAATGTACTCACCTTTCAACGAAAACATCACGATAATTGTAAAGAGCAATGCAATCAATGTTAGAGGGCTGATACGAGGAAAAAATTTCTTTTCGTACCACTCTTTCGATTTCACTTTTAATGCGGCATAACGCGTTATCATCCCTGCAATAAAAGGAATCCCAAGGTAAATGAAAACACTTTCGGCTATCTGACCGATTGTAATATCAACCACAAATGTTTGAAGTCCCAGCCACTCGGGTAAAATTGTTAAAAACACATAAGCATAAATAGAAAAGAATAGCACCTGAAAAATGGAGTTGAACGCTACAAGCCCCGCCGCATATTCCGTATCTCCTTTAGCAAGTTGATTCCAAACTATAACCATTGCAATACAGCGAGCTAATCCGATAAGAATTAGACCGGCCATATATTCAGGATAGTTATGTAGAAATAAAATTGCCAAACCAAACATCAGCACCGGTCCGATAATCCAATTCTGAATTAGCGACAATGAAAGAATTTTAACATTTCGAAATACATCGGGCAGTTCCTCATAACGCACCTTTGCAAGAGGTGGGTACATCATCAAAATTAATCCGATTGCAATTGGAATGTTTGTTGTTCCAACGCTGAATGAATCCCAAAATATTGCTACGGATGGGAATAAATGACCCGAAAAAACTCCGATGAACATTGCGAGGAATATCCATAAAGTTAAGTATCTATCTAAAAACGAGAGCTTATTTGTAATATTCTTCATTGAAAAATTCCATTTCGTAATTTGACGAAATATAAAAAAAAAAAAAAAATCTTAAACGCAGCAAATTATTTTTCTATCCAGAGACTCAACTTTTTTAATAGTAATTTTTTCCTTAAACTCTTCACCAAGCCAAAAATCCAAGTTATTAATTATCTCTGAAATTCTATTATCTGCTGGATGTGGATTGATCATATAATTAACCCACTTTCCGTCTTTTAATTCGATAATAAATCCTGCTTCCTTCAAAATTTTCAAATGCTGCGATACAGTCGAATTTGCAAGATTTAGCAGTGCTCTAATCTCACAAACGCAAAGCATTTTAATCTTTAGCGCTTGCAAAATCTTCATTCTGTTCTTATCTGATAATGCTTTAAATATTTTACTGCTTGTCATAAAAAATATATCATTTCGTTCTACATCGAAATATAAATTCTATGATTGACAAATCAAAAAAGCGAGTGTTAATAAATTATTAAATCAATTTTTGATTTAGCGCAATTGATTTACTTGCATATATGTGAATTTATTTTTTTCTTAAAACCTCAAATTTGTCCAGGAAAGGACACCTTTATGATAAATAGTAAAAACCCCGCCCTAAGAGTATCAGCAATCTATTTTCTTGTTGGCAGTCTTTGGATAATCATTTCCGATCAAGCGGTAAATTATATCTATCAAGTTGAAAGCAATGTGTTGAATTTAAATATCATTAAAGGATTAGGTTTTGTTCTTGCCACATCATTGGTTCTTTATGTTCTACTTAAAAGATATTTAACAAAGGTTGAGAGCGAAATCGTTAACCGAAAAGCAGTTGAAAATGAATTATCGAGAAGCGAGGATCTTTTCTATAATCTTACTAATACTAGCCCTGTTGGAATTGCTCTACTTGACCCTCAAGGAAACGTTAAGTTTCTGAATAAGAGATCGGAAGAATTGTTCAACATTACTTCGGCGGATACAAAATTAAAAATAAGCGAACAATCTCGCTTTGAAATCCAAAACATGGATGGCACTAAAATGCCGTTTGAGGATCTTCCTTTTAAAAAAGTCTTAGAAACAAAAAAATCAGTTTTCGATGTTAGATGTTCGATCAAAATCAGTGACGATTCACGAAAATACATTTCGGTAAATGCATCGCCGCTGATTGACAAAAAGGATGATTCACTGCTCGGTGTAATTGTAGTGATACGCGATATCACCAAAAGTGTTGAAATAGAAGAGGAACTGAAACTTAGTGAGAGAAAATACAGACTTTTATTTGAAAACAATCCTCAACCGATGTGGGTTTTTGAAAACAATACCTTACGGTTTATGGATGTAAACAATGCTGCAGTTGAAAAATACGGCTATTCGAAAGAAGAATTTTTGAGAATGACTATACGAGATATACGCCCAGATGAAGAAGTTGAAATACTTGAAGATTTTATAGCTGCGAACCCGGAGGTGGAACGACCCAGTACCGAGTCCATGATTTGGAAACATAAGCTTAAGGATGGGAAAATAATTTTCGTAAAAATCCTTTCACATGGAATTGAACTTGAAGGAAAAGATGCAAGACTTATTCTTGTAAATGATGTGACAGAAGTTTTTCAGAAGGAGCAAGAACTTCGTGAGAGTGAAAAAAGATTTAGGAGAATTTTTGAACAGATAGTTGATGTATACTTCGAAACAAGTTTGACAGGTGAAATAAAAGAAGTAAGTCCATCGATTAAGAATTTCTCTAAAGGAATATACAGTCGCGAAGATATGTTAGGGCAATCGCTTCTAAATTTTTATTACGATTTCTCGGAAAGAGATAAATTCATTCAAAAGTTAATGCAGGATGGTTCTGTTGATGATTACGAAGTGCGTCTGAAGAACAAAGATAATTCTATTATTTATTGTTCTGTTTCAGCAAAGCTCATTGATGAGAACGGGGATAAAAAAATTGTTGGCGGCATGAGAGATATTAGTTTTCGAAAGATGTACGAAAAAGAACTTCTTGCGGCAAAAGAAGCAGCGGAAAAAGCAGATCAATTGAAAAGTGAATTTCTTGCACAGATGTCCCATGAAGTAAGAACACCATTAAACATAATAGTAAATTCAAATCAATTTATATTTGATGAACTATCTGATGATCAAAAAAATAGTATGGAAGATATATTTCACATTCTAAAATCTTCTCAACAAAGAATAACTAGAACAATCGATTCGGTACTTAATATGTCCGACCTTCA
>JAGFIY010000139.1 GCA_024103215.1 Melioribacteraceae bacterium
AATAAACTAAAAAGATTTGAAGTGAAATATCAGTATCAAGTATCGAGATGCGAGTATCAAGGCAAATCTCGTGGAGACCGTATTATTCGACAACTTACTGTCTTCACGTTTGTTTTAATTAAATTTATTTTTATATCTTTTCGGTCAACAATTAAAGAAAGGGACAAATGAAATCATATACATTTTTATCCTGGAACGTAAACGGAATAAGAGCCGCTGCTAAAAAAGGATTTCTCGAGTGGTTCAAAAGTGAGGATCCGGATATACTTTGTCTGCAGGAAACTAAAGCTTGGGAAGAACAGCTTGATGAATCGTTGACTAATGTTGAAGGTTATCATGCCTATTTTGCCGAGGCATACAAAAAAGGCTACAGCGGAGTTGTCACTTATACAAAAGAAAAACCAATAAGTGTTATGAAAGGATTTGGGATTGAAATGTTTGATAGTGAAGGCAGGATTGTAATAACAGAATATGAAAAATTTGTTTTGTTCAATATATATTTCCCAAACGGTAAAAAGAATGCGGAAAGATTGAAATACAAAATGGATTTTTATGAAGCGTTTCAAAAGCATGCAGTGGAAATGTTGAAAAGTGGGAAAAGGATTATCGTATGCGGTGACGTAAACACAGCCCACAAAGAAATTGATCTCGCCCGGCCGAAAGCAAATGAAACAGTTTCAGGCTTCCTTCCCGAAGAGCGTGCTTGGATGGACAGGTTTTTCGACGCCGGTTTTATTGATACACTAAGAATGTTTAACGACAAACCTGAAGTTTACACATGGTGGGATGTTTTTACACGGTCAAGAGAAAGAAATGTGGGCTGGAGAATCGATTACTTTTTCATCAGTGAAAACTTAAAAAAGAATATTACCGATGCATTCACGATGCCGGAAGTAATGGGTTCCGACCATTGTCCGGTTGGGATCACAATAAAACTGTAGACACAAAATCCCATTCGATAATCAATCTAAGATATTTAGTTGATTAAAACGTCTCAAACTTGTACTTTAACACCTAAGCTTTCCGGTACTGTAAATTCTTCTTATCCCTTCAAAAATATAGGATTTTTTATTAATAAATTTTTCCTATGCCGGTTTACAGTATTTCATAACTATTTATGAGATAACCTGTTTAACATTTTATTAAGAAGAAATTTAAAACAATTATTGGAGAGCATAGAAATGAACACAATATTTAAAAGCCCCAGATTGTTAACTTTGTTTGTTGTACTTATTTTATTCTTATCACTAGTACCATTTAATATTACCAAAGCTCAAGGATGGGAACTATTAGACCCACCGAATACTCCCGAAGCAAGATTCGGAGATTCATTAGTAACTTTACCTGACGGAAGAGTTGTTATGTTCGGTGGACAAGGTGAGAATAATACGCTATTCAACGATCTAAATTTCTTCATGGATACTTGGACCCCGGAAATTCCTGAAAACGAATCTCCCCCCGAAAGAAAAAACCATAGTGCTTGGGCTGTAGAGGATAAAATGTATATTCATGGCGGAGCTGGTTATTCAATGTTTTATGATGATTTATGGAGTTATGATTTTTCTCAAAATACATGGACAATGCATTCCCCCGCCGGTATTATACCTGAAGCACGTGAGTATGCTCCTGCTTTTGTATGGGATGGTGACCTTTATTTGGTCGGAGGGCAAGACGGAACGGGAAGTTTTAGTAATCTTTGGTCTTATAATATTGCATCGAATACCTGGACTAAACAGGGGCACATCCCAATGGCAGCAGCCGGTTTTGCCATTTCAACCTACGAAGACTATTTATATGTAATTGGCTATTATAACTTTACTATTGCACTTGATCTAAGTACAATGCAAGCGCGCGATTTCAC
The DNA here is from genome assembly GCA_024103215.1 of Melioribacteraceae bacterium. GTDB lineage: Bacteria > Bacteroidota > Ignavibacteria > Ignavibacteriales > Melioribacteraceae > JAGFIY01. The sequence continues at coordinate 1,862 of JAGFIY010000139.1, forward strand.
TTCTTCGCCTATGCCGTCTCAAAGACAATATTCAGCATTCGTTCAATTTGACGATATTGCTTACCTGTTTGGCGGTGAAGGAAGTGTCTTACAAGATATGTGGGGTTTTGATATGAGTACCGAAACTTGGTCTCAGCTTGAAGATTTACCAATCCCGCTTAAATATGCTTGCGCTGCTATTTATGATAACCAAATTTTCCTTACCGGCGGAATTGATGAAAATGATTCAATAAATAATTTATCATGGGTCTATCAGCTCGCTCCGAATTCAGTTCAAGAAAACACGATGAAGTATAATTTTTATTTGGGTAATAATTATCCCAATCCGTTCAATCCGTCAACTAAAATAAGCTATTCAATTGTGGAGCATGGTTTAGCAACTTTAACCGTATTCAATTCTATTGGTGAGAAGATTGTTGTTCTTGTTAATGAAATTAAGCAACCCGGGCTTTATGAAATCACTTTTAATGCTAAGGATTTACCAACTGGGATATATTTTTATTCACTAAAAAGTGGAGGACACAGTCTAACAAAAAAAATGGTTCTTTTGCATTGATTGACGATTAAGAATATTTCATCAAACTACCAGCAGTGTTTATTTGTCTCTTAATGGAATTTTAATGATGAAAATGCTGCTTTTACAGAAATTCTAAATCTATTTTTTTCGACTTTATTAGGAATAATTTAGAACAACAATTAAACTTTATAGAATAGTCAGCAGTCGAACAAAATTAATAAATCAAATGGATTTTACCACCAGCATTGTTATATCATCATCCTGAAGTTTACCGTTTAACCATTTTTTTATCTCTTGCTCAAAACTTGATATAATTTCTTTAGGACTTTTATCATGATTCCTATTCAATACTTCTGCAACTCTTTCATAATCAAACATCTTTTTCTTATCATCAAAAAGCTCAACAATGCCGTCGCTGATTATCAAAAGTACATCATCTTGCTTTAGTGAAAATGAGCGGGTTTCATAAGGAAAATTATTATAAGCACCTAACGGCATCCCCTTCAAAACAATTTGTTCTACCTTTCTTTTCTCAGAATTATAATGATATAACGGCGGCATTCCCGCAAAGGAAGCGGTTACATTTCCGTTTTTAATCTTCAAAATAGAAAGGGACATGAATAAATTACCGAGATTCATTTCCTTAATAACCGCGGTCGATCTGTTAAAGAAATCCGGAATTGAATTTATTGATGATACGGATTTGAGAAGACCTTTCACAATTGAAACCATTATTCCGGCTTTCATTCCATGACCTGTCGCATCGCCGACTGCTATTAATAGACTTCCGTCATCGGTTTGCAAAAAGTCATAATAGTCACCGCCTACTTCCGCAGCAGTTGTTAAATATGTGGCAATATCCAAATTCTCAAATTGAGGAAGCTTTTGAGGCAGCATAGATAGTTGAAGTTCTCTTGCTTCTTCCAGTTCCTTCGTTTTTCTTTTATTTTCAAGCTCTAAAATCTTTTTCTGATTTTCCAATTCTTTTGCCTCAAGTTCTTGTTCTAAAGTTTTTTGCGATAATTCCCTTACTTGAACCAATTGCTTTTCAAGACTCAATTTGTTTTCAACAAATTCTTTTGCTAAAGCAATTGACATTGACAGAAGGAATACAAGAACTCCGTAAAGAAATACATTGTATGTGCCAAACAACGGTCCTACTAAATCAAAACTTAAAATCATCTGATATATACCCGAAAAGGAAAAGATTAGAAACCCGATTCTTATAATGTTTGAAACACCTCTGCTTGATGCATCCTTTCTAAACATGATCCTTCCTGCTTCCGCAGAAACTATAGAAATAAATGCGTAAGAAAAATAATAGATAATGATTTTACCCGGCATAATAAATCCAGAAATACCAAGAATAAATGCCGCTAAAACATACCACTTTGAATTTTTGCTCTTATGATTAAAAATCGCAAAGATTGTTAAACTTCCCATAAGCAGAAGAAAGTTAAGTGTGAACGGGGCAAGGCGTCCGAAAAAGACCAAAGAGATCTGCGAAGTTGAGAGATATGAATTGAATAAAATATAAATATAGAATGCAAAGAATAATAAAAATCCTACGTAGTAAAGATTTTGTTTTGTTCTTCTGTCAAACAAAAAAATGAGCAGATGAATAAGACTTAGTATCAATGCCGGAATTACAAAAATCAATCGTTCGATAATTACCTTATTAATTTGATCCACCGCCAATGATATACCGTACTCAAATTCGGAAATCACTAATCTGAAACCTGCCCAATGCCCAGCATCATTTAGTGTTATCCAATCCGGGTTTTCAAACTTCACTGCTATTATGTTCATTCCGGATTTTGTAAAACGCAATAATTTTGGTATTCGATCCATCTTATTGGTTGAAAGATAGAACTCTCCGTTTAGATACATTTTAATCTTTCCGGTGTTATAAATAAACAGAGCTATGTTTTTATTTACCAAAGAGGAATCGATATCGAAATAAAAACGAAACCAGCCTACACCGTTCCAATCTGCTGAATTTTCGGGAAGAAATCTTGTATCTAAAATTTCCCATTGAGTATCATTATAATCCTTTAAGGAAAAATCGATATTGTCTTTGTTTGTGAATTTTTGATTACTATTAGGATAGTATACTCTGCCGCTTATTGAATCAGCACTTAATTTGATCAATTCTTGTGAATAATTCACACTGGAAAACAGAAAGGTCAGGATGAAGAATGAAATAATTATTTTATCTATAAAATTTTTCACAATCGCCGGTTCGTAAATATTTATTCAAAATTGGGTTGAAATATTTTATGCAAAGTAATAAATTCGGAATGTCCTTAAGGACACAAACTTTTTTATCAACAATTTTTTTTCATAACTTTTTCACTACTTGCACCCGGCTTAATGCCGGGTTTTTATTTTAATAACCAAATCTAAAATTTACACCTACCGAAAGTCCGGTAATATCAATCTTATAAGGATATCCGGATTTTTCCTCGCTCAAAAACCTATAGCTGATCCCTGTACCGATTGATATTGCTTTCATCACATTTAGGTAAACATTAATTCCCGGTTCAACAATTATAAAAGTATCGCTCAAGTTCTTTCTTTGTAAATTCAATCCGGTTTTAATTTCAGTAAAGCTAAGCGCACCTCCCCCTACTAATGTAATAAGTGAAACACTAAACAGATTGTTTTTAACCACGGCATACTCAATTTCAAATCCAAGATAACCAAAATTAATTTTTGCTTTAGGGTCATTTGGGTTGATTTCAACATCATTGCTCATTAACAATCCATAACCGCCGCCGCCGATTATAAATTTTTCATCAATTACCCAACCTCCTCTTGCGCCGATTAAGATTCCAAATTCTTTACTAATTTTTGTAAGTTTAATCACAGGGCTTCCAAAACCGAATGCATTTTTCCCGGTGTCTATTTCCTGTGCGGAAATTGATGCAGCAAATAAAAGAGTCAATGAAATTAAAAAAAATTTTTTCACATCAAACCAGATTTAGTATAATGATATTCTTAAATGAGTTGTAAAAAATATGTAATTTATGTGTTATACTAAACAGAGAACCCAAATGAATTCACAAAAAATAGATTATGATAAAATTTCCCAAACTTACGACCGGAGATACGAACACAACGCGTTATCGCAAATCGCAGAAGAACTTAAGAAAAAATTGAACATCAAGGAAAATTCTTCCCTGCTTGATGTAGGATGCGGAACGGCGTATTGGTTAAATTTTTTTGCAAATGAAACATCTTATCTCTTTGGCGCCGATCTTTCTCTTGGAATGCTGCGTAAAGCGTCCGAAAGAAACAAACACATCAAACTTGTTCAGGCGAGTGCTGGATTTCTTCCTTTCAAGCCAAATAGTATTGATTCAATATTTTGTATAAATGCACTCCATTTTTTTGACACAGATAACTTTATAATCGAATGCAGTAAATTATTAAAACTAAACGGAAATATCATTTTAGTTGTACTCGATCTTCAAAATCCCGAATCGACCTGGTACGCTTATGATTATTTTGAAGGCATTAAAGAATTTGATTATAATCGCTTCAATTCTGTTGAAAATATTGTGAGCAAACTTAAGAAAAATAATTTTATAGATATCCGTACTAAAATTGTGCAGGTCGTTGAAGATATCTTCAACAACGAAGAAGTGTTCAAAGATCCCTTTTTAAGTAAGATGGAATCTTCAACACTTGCCTGGCTGACTGATGAAGAATATGCGGATGGACTTAACAAGATTAAACAAACGGTTTCAGAAACCATAAAAAGAAAAGAAAAAATTACATTTACAAAAAAGTTTCATTTTGTTTTAATCTCTGCACAAAGTTAGAACAATTACTATACTATTCCGTCTAATAGTGAAATAAACGGAGAAAATAATGGTAGGATTTTTACTTTGGATTTTACTTCTAATTGTCTGTTGGCCATTAGCAATAATAGCTTTGATCGTTTACCCAATTGTTTGGCTCCTTCTCCTTCCATTCAGGTTAATTGGAATCACCGTAAGTGCGGTCTTCGATCTCTTAAAAGCAATTATAACACTTCCTGCTAGGATATTGCGCGGACCAAGTGCTGCAAGATAATTTTCTTAATTAAACAAAATTTACTTAAAAAACCTATCATCTGTTTCTACTTGATTCTTCCATATTATTAATTAGATTGATACTAGAAATTTTGAGTGGCTGAAAGCAAAGTGATGGATAGGGAAAAATTAAAATATCTTGTCAAATTAATAGATGATGAATCAGAAGAGGTTCGAAATAATGTTTTATTCGAATTGTACCACTATGGACCAAACCTGGAAATTGACTTGTTGGAATTCTCCGGCTCCCTCTCGAAATCAAACCGTAAACTTTTAGAACCGATTATAAATTCAAACAGAAAAAACTGGCTTCGAGATCAGTGGATTAAAAAGGATGCAATTAAAGACGATTTCCAAAAGCTCGAATACTGTCTTAATCTTATATCAAAGTTTCAACTAGGACTCACAGTCAGTTTCGAAGTAACTTCAATGCTTGATAAACTTGCGATGGATTTTAGGAACTATTATCCTTACGGAAACGAGGTGGATCTTTCGGTTTATCTCTTTCAACAGCTTGGTATTGAAGGGGCATCAAAAGATTATTATAACCCGATGAACAGCAACGCAGTTTATGCTATCAGAAAACGTAAAGGACTCCCCATTACGCTTGCCTTGATTTATATTCTTGTCGGGAAAAGATGCGGGTTTCATATCGAAGGCTGCAACTTTCCGGGACATTTTTTGGCAAGAATAAAAATTGATAACGAGCTCGTTCTGGTCGATTGTTTCAACGGCGGAAGATTGATTTACAAATCGAATATTGCCGAATTTGCCGAGGATATGTACGACTCGGTTATGTTCCTAATCGAACAAGAAGCAAATATAAATCTCATCATAAAACGAGTTTTGGCAAATCTCATTAACGCCTACAGTAAATCCAAGCAGCCCGAAAATGCGGAATTATTTCAAGAATTTTTGCTTGTATAAACTGGTATTATAAATCACATCTTACTTGATAATTGATTGATAAATTCAATATATTCAATCAAGATCTTGTGTCAAACTACATTTATAAGGAGGGAATAAGATGAGAAAATATTTAAATCTAATTATTACTATGTTTATAATCTTTGCAACAGCAAGTTCGATCTTAGGCGGAGGGGTTGTGAAGATTACTGAAACCGACAGCGATGGAATTTCCATAACAAGTCAATTATTCGTTCAAGACGGTATGCTGAAAATAGTAAGTGATCAAACAGATGAAAACACGATAATGATCTTCGATTCCAAAAATCAAATTATGAAAATCGCAGATCTGAATAAGAAGTCCTATATGGAAATCACAAAAGATGATGTTAAAAAATTTTCGCAGCAGATGTCCGGCATAAGTAAGCAGATGGAAGAAGCGCTAAAAAATGTTCCCCCAGAACAAAGAGAAATGATGGAAAAGATGATGAAGGATAAAATGCCGGGAATGCAAGAACAAGAAATGCCTTCTAAACCCGAGTACAAAAAAGTTGCGAGCGGAATTCAGATTGGGAATTGGATTACAGATAAATACGAAGGCTATAAAAACGGATCAAAAATCGAATCAGTTTGGATTGCGGCTTGGCAGGCTACCTCTCTTAAAGAAGAATACATGGACGTGTTTAAAGGAATGATGAGTATGTTCGAAGAATTCGCAAAAAGTATGGGACCCATGGCTGCAAGTATGGAACAATCATTTGATGCTGAACTTTTTGAACATGGATTTCCTATTAAAACCGAAGAATATGAAGACGGTAAACTTGTGAGCACAAGTTTGGTCGAGGAAATGATGGAACAGAATTTAAGTTCTGATGTTTTCACACTTCCCGCCGGATTAACAAAAGAAACGCCTTTTGCAAATTTAGAAAATTAAACAGAGGCTGTCTAAAAAGCCGCAGAATGTCATTACTTAATCTTTTTGACAAATGGTATTTTTAGACAGCTATTTGTATTCAACAACTATTTAAGGGATAATTTTATATGAAAATAAGATACTATATCCTATATTCAATTCTGTTATCAATTTGTTCAACTCTGTATGGACAGATTAACAATCCTAAAGCTTTTCTCGGAACTTGGGAAGGAACCTGGATAAACAGTACATTCGGTTCAACAGGGGATGTGTCGGTCGTAATTACTACAGATGCCGAATTCTCAAAATTTATCTCCGAATGGGAAGTTACAGGGAATGTTCTTGGTACACCCGGAATCGGTCCATTTACCGCAGATGGAATTTTCGCCGATAGTAAAATCGTCGTGGATTTCGTTCACCCAACTTGGGGAAACATAAAGGGCGAATTGCTTTATGAAGGGACTTTTACAGGGATGGCAACAGATTCACCAGTTGGTGTAGATTCAATCTTCTGCGATGGTGAATTTAATTCTTACGTTTGTACAGGTTTTTTCGAAATGAATTTTTTCAACACAGATGTACAAGGATTTATGATTATTACTAAAGTTGATCCCATCTTAATCCCGGAATTGTTTACGGCAGAAACTCAAGAAAATGGTACAATATTGCTCGAATGGTTTCACGAAGGCGGAAACACTACAGGATATAGAATTGAACGTGCTCTGAATGCAAGATCGGAATTTGTAAATATTGCAGAAATTCCTGCCGGAGAATCTTCTTATCACGATACCGATATTTTAAGCAGTACTGATTATGTTTATCGAATTGTAGCGTTCAACGAAAACTTTGAATCCGATTATTCTGAAGAAGCATCGGCAACTTCGGGAGTCGTAAGCGTTGATAATCAAGCCGGAATTCCATTGAGATATGCTCTAAAACAAAATTATCCTAATCCTTTTAATCCATCAACAAATATCTTAATAAATCTGCCGGAAAGAAGTGAAGTTAATATTTCAGTTTTCAATTCTTTAGGACAACTGGTTTCGGTGATTGAAAATTCATCTCTTAATCCGGGAAGTCACAATTTTGTTTTTAATGCAAAAAATTTACCGAGCGGAGTTTATATCATAAATATGAAAGCTGTGTCAAAAACCATTAACAAAACTTTCAATTTTTCAATTAAATCACTCTTAATGAAATAGTATTTTAAAATGAAATCGGGACGCCCTTTCTCACTCCCCAGCGATGAGAGACGTCCCAATTTCTCATTTTCCCAGAATAGGATTCTATCTCTTTTTTTCAAATCCAATGCCAAGTTTTTATATTCATTTCAAGACATATTTCAAACTTTTTATATCTTCGTGTTGCATAATTGCAAACAACCAATTAAAAAATGTAGTTTATAGGAAACTTATATGGAAAAGCAAAATAGACTAATTAACGAAAAGTCACCCTATCTTTTGCAGCACTCGCGCAATCCGGTTAATTGGTTTCCTTGGAGTGAAGAAGCATTTAATCTGGCTGTAAGAGAAGATAAACCTATTTTTCTTTCAATCGGTTACTCTACCTGTCATTGGTGCCACGTAATGGAAAGAGAATCGTTCGAGGATGAACAAGCTGCAAAATTGATGAACGATGTTTTTATAAATATTAAGGTCGATCGTGAAGAACGACCTGATGTTGATGGTATCTACATGAAAGTCTGTCAAATAATGACCGGACACGGAGGCTGGCCACTTACAATTATAATGACTCCTGACAAAAAACCATTTTACGCAGCTACTTACATTCCTCGTGATTCAAAAATGGGTAGAATCGGAATGACCGAACTCATCCCAAAAATCGATAAAGTTTGGAAGGAACAAAAGGAAAAGATTTTTACAAATGTCGAGCAAATATTAAAATATCTTGAAGAAGAGGAAACTCTCTCTACTGAAATTGATCCAACAATAATCGAGAAAATAGTTGCCGAATTCAGGGAGAGATTTGATGAAGAATACGGCGGATTTGGAAGCCGGCCAAAATTTCCGACTCCGCACAATTTGCTTTTTCTTTTAGCTGCATCAGAATATTCAAATGATAATACCGCATCGGAAATGGTTGAAAAAACTTTAATGATGATGCGTATGGGCGGGATTTATGACCACATCGGTTTCGGCTTTCATAGATATTCAACTGATTCAAAATGGCTTCTTCCTCATTTTGAAAAAATGCTTTATGATCAGAGTTTGATGCTGATAGCATACAGTCAAGCATTTCACAAAACTAAGAATGAGTTGTTTAAGAACACTGCAATTGAAATTGTTGAATATCTAAAGCGGGAAATGCTTTCACCGGAAGGCGGATTTTTTTCCGCCGAAGATGCAGACAGCGAGGGTGAAGAAGGTAAGTTTTATGTATGGGAATTTGAAGAGCTAAAAAATATTTTGAATAATTCTGAAATTAAATTTTTTGAAAGAAATTTTAATGTCTCGGAAATCGGAAATTTTAATGATGAAGCAACCGGACTGCCATCCGGGAAAAATATCCCGCATAAAAAATATCTGCTCACAAATTTAGAAGAAGAAAAATTTGAAAGGATAAGAAAAAAACTTTTTATCGAACGTGAAAAAAGAGTTCATCCTCACAAGGATGATAAAATACTAACAGATTGGAATGGGCTCACAATAGCAGCACTTGCAATTGCAGGAAGATTATTAAATATAAATGAGTTAATAATCTTATCCGAAAATGCGGTTAAATTTATTTACAAAAATATGTTTATCCATGATAGATTAATGCACAGATTTAGAGACGGTGAAACTGCTTTTTCGGCAAACCTTGATGATTATGCATATCTATGCTGGGGCTTGCTTGAGCTCTTTAAAACAACTCACAAGCCCATCTATCTTGGAAAAGTTATTAGTCTTGATAAAATTTTAACGAACGAATTTTGGGATGAGAAAAACAGTGGTTACTTCTTTTCAGGCAAAAATTCTGAAAAATTAATTATAAGGAACAAAGATTTTTATGACGGAGCAATTCCCTCGGGAAATTCGGTTCATTTTTCGAATTTACTTTTTCTTTACAAAGTTACATCAAATACCGAGTTCTTAAAAAGAGCTGAGAAGATGGTCAGCAATTACGGTGGAAAATTAAAAGCTGCTCCCATAGCCTATGCACATTTTCTGTCAGGCTTGATAAGTTACTTTTCAAAAAGTGTTGAGATAATAATTGTTGAAGGTGAACAAGGAAATAGCATCGAAGAGATTACAAATTATTTAGAGAGCGAGAAGAACTTCAATTCAACATTAATTGTTTTGACTCGAGAAAACCGTGAAGAAATGATAAGCTTAGCTGAATACTTGAAAAAATATTCTTCGATAGGTGGAGAGACAACAATTTATTTATGTGAAAATTACGAGTGTAAATTACCCGTAACCTCGTTGTCGGAATTAAAAAAATTACTGAGGGAAATTTACTAGAGGGTTTTGAGTTAGTCTTCCTTCTGTAAAAACTCACCGATACCTTTATATATCTTCTTATAAAAATCATTCTTTTTACCGTCAAAGTATGATTCGGTATTCAGTGAAGAAGAAATAACATAGTTTGAAGTATCCCCAAATGCTTGAACCGTAAATAGAGAATTATCAGTTCTTGAAACCGTCAATTTCATTGTCGGATTATTTACCGGAATTTCCGGTTGATCAATATAATTGTTGTTTGTTAATCTGCTTAACTGCCGCAGGTAATTTTCAACTTTAGCCGAATCCAACTCTATATCGCTTGAGTACCATTTATTGTTTAATTTTATCATCTGGAAACTGCTGTCGGCGGGATAATCAAATGCAAGTCTATTCCAATCGTTATAATTGCCCGAGATTAAATTGCTGTTTCTGAAGGCTTCTGCTTTTTGGTTAAAAGTCATATCAAGAAAACCTTCAACAAGATAAACGTTTGTTTCATCTGCTAAACGAACATTTGTAAACATGCTTCTCGGCTGTTGAAATGAAAATTTCCCGATCACTAAATCCAAAGTGCAATCCGAATCCTCATAAACTTCTACACGGGTTGCGGATTCGCCAACCTGAAGTTCTTCCCACTTATCTTTACTTTTTGCCGTCAAACGAATCGGCTTAAGTGAAATTAATTGTTGAATTAAATTATCTATTTTAGTTTTAGGAACGTTTACAACTTTGCCGCTTTCAAGTCTAACTTTCCAATCACCTTCTTCTTTGAAAAGTGTGACATCAGTTCCCGGCTGAGATTTTGGATAGATTACAATTTGCGATACCGCAGCGGTATCAATCTCAACCAACTTATCACGGAAAGTTCTATCTTGCCCGGAATCAAAAATGAAAATCAGAAGTACAACAATTGCTAATACAGAAAAAATCAATGCAAGTTTTTTAGTTGATATATTACTCATAAGAAATCGATGAAAGTTTGTTTCTAAATTTTCTTCTCATTTGGAAACGAATAATTCCATAAATAATAATTATTAATATCGGAATTAAAAAGTTAAGATATTTGATCACGGTTTTCGTGCCGTCTTCCAATTGAGCACTAAGCGGACGAGCCGTAACACCTTTTGTTCTAAGACTGTTGAGACCTGTATCATCGGCAAGCCAATCAATTGAGTTTACCATAAGATTTACGTTATCGGGTTGTAGCTGCTGTGCTTGATCTCCTTCCCCGTTAACCGCAAAATCACCGTCGCTGAATATGATCATCTTTGATTGAACACCATTACTTAGTTCACCGTCCAGTGCAACTGCAATTGGAAGACTCGATTCAGGAAAGTCGGAGGATTTCCAATCCTTTCCGACATCAAAGAATAACGGAAGATTTTCAATACCAGATTTTTCGGAAGTAAATGCAAGCGGAGTAACTTTAATTTTTGATGTATCTACATTGGAATAATCTATTGAACTTACGAACGGCATCATTACAGATTCAAGTCCGGTAACAGCCGGATGATCTGCAAAGTTTGAGATAATCGGTAAATAAGGAAAACTTACAGGTGTATTAAAGGTAAACATGCCCTGCTGCTGACGAACCATAACACTGCTGCAATTTGCATCAACAATAAAATTCTTTCCAATTTCAATGCCTAAATTCATCAACCAATCTTCTAAGCCGGTTGATATTTCTTCTCCCTGACCGGTTTGAAAATTTCCGTCAACTCTATTTAATGCAAGCAGAAGTCTTCCGCCTCTTTCTAAAAATTCGTTAAGATAATTTATATCTCTTTCACCAAGACTATCCGAAGGAGCAATAATCATTGCTGTAGAATAATCCAGTGGAATTCCGCTTGTATCCGTGAACTCAACCGGAGTTAAATTATGTGTTACTGTCAACAGCGTACTTAACTGCTGGAGCGCTCCGAGTGACGGCTCACCGTGTCCTTGCAAAAGTGCGATACTCGGTTTATCGGTAACTGCAATTTTTTTAATCGTGGAAGAAAGTTCATACTCCATTGCAGCTCCCGGTTGAATAAAAGGAATTGTTTCCTTCATCTCACCGAGTTGAATAACCGCACCAAGATATGCGCGCTGCTGTTTTACTTGATCACGTTCCCGGACGTTTATCATAACCGGTCGTATTCCGTTCTGTTGAGCGTTTGCCTCAGTTTCTTGACTTTCGTTCGGGTTAATAAATTCATAAACGACCATATCGTCTGAACGATTTGCATATTCAATCAACAGATCTCTAAAATCCTGTTTGGTTTTTGCAATATCCGGCGGCAGATCTTCTGAAAAATATGCAGTAACTGTCACAGGTTCCGTTAATTCATCCAGTATATTCAAAGTTGCATCACTTAAACTATATCTTTGATCTTCAGTAAAATCAAGTCGTGCAAAAAACTTTTCGCTGATGATATTTGCGAATAAAATAATTCCTATCAAAAGTATGACCGAGACAAAAAGTTTATTTTTAGTAAGCATAATAGTTTCTTATTCCACCACGTTTCTTTTTGAAAGTACAATTGTTGCTAAGAATAATCCTAAATAAGAAATCGATCCGAAATAGATTAAATCGCGCGAATCAATAACACCGCGGGAAATCGAATCATAATGAGTTGAAAGACTCAGATAGTGAAAAACCTGTCCTATAAACCCGGTAAAATTTCCTGCGAGCACATCAAAAATTATTATAAAAAACAATCCGATAAAAAGTGATAGAAGGAAAGCAACAATCTGATTGTTGGTAATGCTGCTCGCAAAAAATCCAATCCCTAAAAGTGCGCTGCTGAAAAGAATCATGCCCAAATAACCGCACCAAACGGCCCCATGATCAACCGGACCTAAAAACGAAATTGTTATATAATATGGAATTGTTAGAGCGAGTGTAATTGCAATCAGAAGAAGACTTGCAACAAACTTTCCGGCAACCATCTGCCAATCAGATACGGCTTTTGTCAACAGCAATTCAAGAGTTCCGCTTCTTTTTTCTTCCGCAATCATTTTCATTGTTATCGCAGGAATAAAAAAGAAGAGCGTCCAATATGCAACCGAAAAGAAAGGTTGAAGTGTTGCTTGATTGATAAAGAAAATATCGGAACCGAAAAGCCATGTAAAAAATCCGCTCAATCCTAAAAATACCGTTATCAGAATGTATGCTGATAACGAGTCAAAAAAAGTTTTTAATTCTCTTGAGGCAATAATCCAGGTTGTACTCATATCTCTTTAGTTTGTTGTTAAATCTCTGAAAATATCTTCAAGTTTTGTTTCAATTGGGGTCATTTCAGTCAACACCCAATTATTTTTAACCACTGTTTCAAAAACTTCTCTTTTCGATGATTGATTCTCTTTGCTGTTAATGTAATATGAAAACTGTTTATCTTTTACAGGATCAACCATAGCGACAGAAGGAATACTGGATAATGCGGTGATTACATCATCACTGTTAGCTGCATCCGAGACTTCCACTTTTATGATTTCCTGACCCTGAGCTTGCTTTCTTAATGTTTCGGGAGTGCCGTCTGCAACAATTTTGCCTTCATTAATTATTAGAATCCTATCGCACGTAGCTTCAACTTCGGGAAGAATATGAGTGCTAAGAATAACTGTTTTTTCCCTTCCAAGCTCACGGATAAGTTTTCGTATTTCCACAATTTGATTCGGGTCAAGTCCGGTAGTAGGCTCGTCCAAAATTAAAATTTCGGGATCATGAATCATTGCTTGAGCCAATCCGACTCTTTGCCTGTAACCCTTTGAAAGCTCCCCGATTTTTTTATGTTTCTCAATATTTAATCCACAGACATGAACCATCTCGGCGATTCTTTTCTCAATCTTTGAAGAAGGAACGCCCTGAAGTTTTGCAACAAATTCCAAATATTCCAAAACCTGCATATCGGTGTACAACGGATTGCTTTCGGGAAGATAACCAATCTTCTTTTTGATTTGATCTTGATTGTTTAATACTGAATACTGTCCTACTTTTACATCTCCGCTCGATGGAGCCATATAACATGTAATTATTTTCATCGTTGTGGTTTTTCCGGCACCGTTTGGCCCAAGGAATCCGAGAATCTCGCCGGTTTTAACTTCGAAGGAAATGTCATTTACTGCTAGCTGCGGACCGTATTTCTTAGAAAGATTTTGAACAGTGATACTCATAAATAGATGAAATAAGTTTGTTTAAGAAATGACAAAATTAAGATTACCAATAAATATATTCAACAAAACGGCTTATTATACAAATAATTTTTTGCGAGGTTCCCCTTTAATGATCTAAAATTTTTATTCCGCTTTTCCCAGCAACAATTACTTGTGAGGCTATGTTTAGAAACAAACCATGCTCAACTATTCCGGCTCTCTCATGCAATTTAGATGCAAGATTTTCCGGGTCTTTTATAACTCCAAATGATGCATCGATAATGTAATTCCCTTCATCGGTCACAAAATATCCGCCGCGTCTTTCCCTCACCATTGGGGAACCGCCAATCGTTTTCAAGAATCTTTTTTCGACTTCTAGTGCCATTGGAACTACTTCAACAGGCAGTGCCCATTTTTCCCCAAGTTGATTAGAAAGTTTTGATTCGTCAACAACAATTATTACTCTTTCGGATGCTTGAGCTATTATTTTTTCTTTTAAAAGCGCTCCACCACCGCCTTTTATCAGATACAAATTTCCGTCAACCTCATCAGCACCATCAATTGTTATGTCGATCTCGGGAAACTCATCCAAGAGCCCAACTCGAATTCCTGCTTTTAACGCTTCATCCTCAGTTGCAAGCGAAGTTGGGATTCCAACTATATTATTCAGCTTCCCGCTTTCCAGAAGCTCCGCAATTCTTTTAATCGCAAAAAGTGCAGTAGATCCGGTTCCTAATCCGACAATCATTCCTGATTCGATTTGCTCAACTGCTTTTTCGGCAGCAATTTTTTTCTGTTTATCTGTTTGATTCATACCTGTTTGGGATTAGTTGCAAAAACCGTTAACTCCGGGATAAACCCAACATCGTCCATCTCTAAGGCAGCAACAATTGAATGGGCAATGTGACCTGGAAGTAATTTTGTCGGATTTATTTCCGCCTTTCTACTTTTGAAAAACGGGGTTTGAACCTCGCTTGGATTTATCAGAATAACCCTTACGTTAAAAGGTCTTAATTCGGCTCTCCAACATTCTGTCATTCCTCTTAAAGCAAATTTTGATGCTGCGTACGCCGTACCGCCTGCAAAACCTTTTAGCCCCGCCGTAGAAGAAATATTAACTATACTTCCGGCTTTCTTTTCGCAGAAAATTTTTGCTGCTTCTCGACCAACTAGCATCGCCCCGAAAACATTTGTTTCAAAAACACTTAGCATACTTTCAAGTGATTGATCGAGCAAATTCGAATAATCACCGAATCCGGCATTATTAATTAAGACATCGAGAGTTCCGAAATCCTTTTTAATTTTTTCGAACAATGAGAGCACTTCACTTTCAATAGAAACATCACATTTGATAGAATGCAAGTTAAATGCTTCAGCAGCCTCTGCAAGTTTCGCCTCATTTCTGCCGCAAATTATTACCTTTGCTCCCTTTTGAGATATGTAATTAGCGGTCTCGAGCCCTATTCCAGACCCGCCCCCAGTAACTAAAACAATTTTATTATCGAGATTCATAAATTCCTTTCACTTTTATTAACAATTATATTATTGATCGATCCAACTTTCTAATTCATTGTTTTTCAATAATTTAGCTAATCGAAAACAAATCACAAAGGACTCAATTCCCCACAAAATGCCTTGTTATTAGAATCCTTTCTTTTTAACTTTTGTGGCTAAATTTAACAATAATAAAGTATTTGAAACAAACTTTTGGAATAAATATGTTCAGACGAAATGGCGATGATAGTTTCGAATCAGATCTAAAAAAAGACCAGAAAAAGCGTAACTTACTGTTTATCACTGCTTTCGCAATTATTTTTCTGGTTGTGATCAATCTAATTATGTATTTTCTAACGAAATTGTAAGAACAATTTAATGAAAAAAACCAGCGTATATATAGAAACTTACGGCTGCCAGATGAATCTTGCCGATACAGAAGTTGTTCTCGGTGTTCTCAACTCAAAAGGGTACAAAGTTGCTGATAATATCGAAGATGCGGGAATTGTGCTGCTTAATACTTGTAGTATCAGAGAAAATGCCGAGCAGCGAATTTACGGCAGATTGGGCAACTTAAAAAAACTTAAGGATAAAAATCCCGAAACCGTTATCGGAATACTTGGATGTATGGCTGAAAGACTTAGAGATGATCTTGTAGACAAGAGGAAGATGGTCGACCTAGTCGTAGGTCCAGACGAATACAGAAGAATTCCCGAATATATTGACGAAGCCTTTGGAGGCGGAAAAGGCATTGGTGTAAAACTTTCAAGAACAGAAACGTATGACGATATTATCCCTTACCGTGAAGAAGGACTTTCTGCATGGATTTCAGTTATGCGCGGCTGCGATAAATTTTGCACTTTTTGTGTTGTCCCTTTTACAAGAGGAAGGGAACGCAGTCGTAACTTGGAATCAGTTGTAGAGGAAATCAAACAACTATCCGAACGGGGATTTAAGGAAGTGACGCTCCTTGGTCAAAACGTAAATTCATATAATGATAACAATAGAGATTTTGCCGATCTGCTAGCAGCAGCGGCTTCTGTTGACGGATCAATAAGAGTCAGGTTTACTACATCGCATCCACAGGATCTTTCGGATAAACTTCTATACACAATCGCTGAATATCCGAATCTTTGTAATTATATCCATCTCCCTGTTCAATCCGGATCAAACAGAATTTTAGAACTTATGAATAGAACTTATACGATAGAACATTATCTTAATTTGATTGGTAAAGCAAAAAAGATAATTCCTGGTGTAAGTTTTTCGACTGATATAATTTCGGGATTTCCGACTGAGACATTTGAAGATCATTTGATGACTCTCGATGTAATGGAAAAAGTACGTTACGATGGAGCTTATATGTTCAAATACTCCGCTCGCGAAGGAACTAAAGCATATAAAATGGAAGATGATGTTGATGACACAACAAAAACTAAACGTCTCAATGAAATTATCGATCTCCAGCAGCGAATTTCTTATGAAGTAAACCAAGAACTAATTGGGAAAGAAGAGATTGTTCTGGTTGAGGGTTTCAGCAAAAAATCAGATTTATTTTATTCCGGAAGAACAGACAGCAACAAGGTTGTTGTTTTCCCGATTAATAAGGAAATAAATGTTGGGGACTATGTGAGAACCAAGATAACGAGAGCAACATCGGGAACATTGTTTGCCGATGATTCAAACTTGGTGCAAGTGCGTTCGGTGAGAGAATCTATAACTGCGTAAATTTATAAATGAACCCCATAAAATATTTTTTGATTCTGCTTTTTCTATCGACCGTAATAATAACCGGACAGGAAATTGATATTGTTCCCGAACTTAAAATGATAGAAGAAGGCAAGATAGATGAAGCACAGGAATCACTCGCATCTTTGCTTTCCTCAAGTCCGAATGACCCATCTGTAATTTTTCTTGACGGTGTTTTAACCGAAGAAGGCGAATCAGCTCTGGAAAAATTCGAAGCTGTTTATAATAATTTTCCATCAAGCCGCTATGCCGATGCCGCTCTTTATCGTATTTTTTCGTTTTACTATGCATTGGGAATTTATAATCGAGCTGAAGATTATCTCGACAAGCTAAAATCCGAATATCCTAAATCTCCTTACATAAAAGCCGCAGATAGAACAATTCCCGACGAAGATGCCTCAATAATTACTGATACAAAACCAACTATTGAACAAACAGTAAAACAGAGTGGGAACTTCACAGTTCAAGCAGGAGCATTTTTAAACATGAACAACGCACAAAAGCTGCAAGAAAATCTTCAAAGCTCCGGTTATCTTGTTGAAATTTTCCCGAAGGAGGTCGGCGGTTCAATCCTAAATGTTGTTACCGTCGGAAGATTTGAAAACCCCGAAGAAGCACAAAGTTTGATTCAATATTTAAAATCAACATACGATCTCAACGGAAGAATTATCGCACTGCCCGAGTAATCCGGATGAAAATAAAATTTATAGGAACAAGCTCCGGTAAAACAAGCTTAAGGAGATTTCATTCTTCGATATTAATTTCATCATCGGGAAAAAATATACTAATTGATGCAGGGGATTCCGTTGCCAGGGCTCTTTTAAACTGCTCTGTGAATATCCTATCCATAGATTCAATTTTTATCACTCATTTGCATTCTGATCACATTGCAGGACTCCCCTCGCTTATAACACAAATGAAATTATCCGGCAGAGAAGAAGAATTGCGGATTTTTACGGTTCCAAATTCAACTAATCATATAAAAAATATCCTCAATACTTGCTATCTTTTCGAGGAAGGTTTGAATTTTTCGATCATTTACAGTGAATTCAAACTTTCCGACTGGAATCATCTTAATGATGAGATTGAATTTTATCCGATACAAAATTCTCATATTTCTAATAAACTTAATGTATCTTATGATCAGCAATTTATTTCAGTTAGTTTGGTTTTCTCGGTTGAGACTAAAGTGATTTTGTATTCATCTGATATCGGCGGAAAAAATGATTTAAATCTTTTTACCGGTTTTAATTCTGATATAATGATTTTGGAATGTACGCATGTAACTACTGACGAAATATCAAGTTATATAAAACTGAGCGGGTGCAAAAATATAATTCTTACACATATCCCTGACGAAACCGAAGAGAAGCTTGAAAAATTTGTGAACAAATTCGATGTTAAAGATGTAAAATTATCTCTTGCCAAAGATGGGTTAAGTTTAAATATTTGACAATGACAGGTAAAGAATTCCAAAAGAAATACGGCATTATTGGCAGATCGAAAGAAATTAAAGATCTTGTCGATATAATTATGCAGGTTGCCGAATCAGATATCTCTGTTCTTATTACAGGCAGCAGCGGGGTTGGAAAAGAAGTTTTCGCGCGTGCAATCCATGGTTATAGCAAAAGGAAGAACAAGGATCTAGTAAGCGTAAATTGTGGTGCTATCCCCGAGGGAATTTTAGAAAGTGAACTCTTCGGTCATAAAAAGGGTTCATTTACGGGTGCCGTTGAAAATAGGAAAGGTTATTTCGAAATTGCAGACGGAGGGACTCTCTTTCTTGATGAACTTGCCGAAATGCCTCTTACAACGCAAGTTAAACTTCTGCGTGTTCTCGAAACCGGAGAAATAATGCCTCTCGGAAGTGAAAAGGTAACGAAAGTAAATGTAAGAATAATTGCTGCAACAAATAAAAACCTTCAAACCGAAGTCGATTCAAAAAGATTCAGAAGCGATTTGTACTTTAGACTAAAAGCCGTCTCGCTTCACATTCCAGAACTAAGAAAAAGACCTGAAGACATTCCCATACTTGCAAATCATTTTCTGCTTCAATATGCCGAAAACAATAAGCTTGGAACTTTGGAAATCTCCCATGACGCATTGGATTTTTTAACAAACTATTCCTGGCCCGGAAACGTGCGTGAGCTTAAGAACGTGATTGAATCAGCAGCAGCATTGACAAAATCGGGCATTTTGGGCGTTAACGATTTTGCCTATTTAACCGAACCTCAAAGTTTTGAGGAATCAAGATTCCTTCCGATTCACTCGAATAAATCTCCGGAAACCATCGATAGAGAAATTATACTAAAAGCGTTGATCGAGATAAAAAATGATCTTAACCAATTGAAATCGATGGCTGCAAAAGCTGTTGTTTCCGAAGATGTTAATTATTCGAGAGTAGAAAATTTCAGCGAAGTAAAATCGCTTGCTCAGCTAGAAAAAGAAGCCATCAGAAATGCGCTGGAATTTACAAAGTGGAACAAAAGAAAAGCGGCTAAAATACTTGGAATAAGCGAAAGAACTCTTCACCGTAAGATTAAGGAATATGAGATTTATGATTAAGAAATATCGAATATTTACACTATTTTTCTTAATGTCTTTTGTCGCGGCTTGTTCTTACTCGTTCACGGGAGCCTCGGTTCCGGCACATTTAAAAACAATTGCGATTCCAATGTTTAAAGATAACTCCGGTTCCGGTGAGCCTGACTTGAACAGCAAATTTACTTTTGAGACAACTCAACGATTTATTGAGGATAATACTTTACAAGTTTCCGATAAAATTAATGCGGATGCAATTATTGAGTGTACAATTTCGAGATTTTCTGATACACAAGCTGCGATAACTGGAAACGAAACCGTATCGCTAAGAAGAGTTGAGCTGCAAGTAAGAGTCGTTTATAAAGATTTAGTAATGAAAAAAACAGTGTTTGATCAAACGTTTAAAAATTTCTCTGATTATCAGAATGAGGGCGATATTACCACTAACCGCCAAAACGCAATTGAGGAAACGATTAAAAAAATAAGTGAAGACATTCTTTTGGGGGTTGTATCAAATTGGTAATAACTTTAGGTGAATAAATGTTACTCGATGAAATTGTATTAGTCTCGTATATTATATCTTTGACCGTCTTGCTTGTCTTCGCAAGCCACGGGTTTATAATGATTTACTATCATAATAAGTATCAGAAAAATATCCCAACAGAGATTGAGGAAATAATAGAAAACAAGTATGTAACAATTCAACTTCCGCTTTACAACGAAATGTACGTTGCGGAAAGATTGATTAATGCTGTTTGCGAAATTGAGTTTCCGAAAGACCAGCTCGAAATTCAAGTGCTTGACGATTCAACCGACGAAACAGTAGATGTTGTAAGAAAAGTAGTTGAAGAAAAACAAAAACAAGGTTTTGACATTGTTCACATCCATAGAACCAATAGACAAGGTTTTAAAGCGGGCGCATTGAAAGAAGGTCTGCAAAAAGCAAAGGGTGATTACATTGCAATTTTCGATGCGGATTTTATTCCACAGAAAGATTTTCTTAAAAGAACTTTACGATATTTTGTCAACGATAAAATTGGAATGGTTCAAACAAGATGGGAACACCTTAACGAGAATTATTCAATTCTAACAAAGATTCAAGCCCTCGCTCTTGACGGACATTTTGTTATCGAACAGTCGGTAAGAAATAAAGCCGGATTCTTTATTAACTTCAACGGAACCGGTGGTATGTGGCGGAAAGAATGTATTATCGATGCCGGCAATTGGCATGCTGATACAATTACCGAAGATCTTGATTTAAGTTATAGGGCACAATTGCGCGGATGGAAATTTGTATATCTCCGCGATTTTACAACCCCTGCCGAACTTCCCAGCGAAATGAATGCATTGAAAGCTCAGCAGTTCAGATGGACAAAAGGTGCTATCGAAACCGCCAAAAAAATTCTTCCTCTCGTTTGGAAGGCAAACATCCCGCTTCGAATTAAACTTCAATCGACGTTTCATCTCACAAACAATATTGTTTTCCCGTTCATACTTCTTGCGGGAATTTTGAATGTGCCTCTGATATTTATAAAAAACAGCGGACCTTATGAAAACTTTTTTAATTTCATGTCGATTTTCGTGATTGCATTCATAAGTTCTTTCTTGATGTATCTTTTTGCACAAAAAGATATACACAAAGATTGGAGAAAGAAAATAGCTCTCTTTCCGCTATTTATGGCAGGCAGTATGGGGTTTGCGGTAAATAACTCCCGTGCCGTTTTCGAAGGGTTTATGAACAGAAAAAGTGAGTTTGTAAGAACCCCAAAATTTAAAGTTACCGGAAAGGACGATAAATTAACAACCAACAAATATTTTAAGTCAACCAAGATCGATAATTCAGCATTCATCGAATTAATTCTTGCCGTTTATTGTTTTATCGGTGTGGGAGCATCAATTTATTTTGCGGAAATAGCAGCAATTCCATTTCAACTTATGTTCTTTATTGGTTTTGCCTGCGTTTCTATTTTGTCATTTAAACATTCATTAATTAAAAACACAGAATGATGAATAAAGTATCCACGGATAAATTTGCATTAATATATCAATTTAACAAAAGTTCACCGCTGTTTGCTCGCGTTGCAGCTGAAGCACTAAATAAAAATTTTCCGGAAAAAGCAATTCAAATAATTGAAGAAGGATTGAAAATTCATCCGGATTATCCAACAGCGTATTTAGTCTACTCCAAAGCACTCGCAGAAAAGGGAGAATTTGATAACGCACGTGAGGCTTTGAAACGTGTTTTGGAACTTCTTGAAGATGAAAAAACTTACAATTATTATATTAGTGAAATTGAAAGAATTGAGAGAGAAAAAGATATTGATCCGAAACAGACATCGTTTGTTGGTGGGAATTTGGTTGAAGATCAATCTTTTTCAGTATTCAGTGCAGATAATTATACCGACAGAATCCAGGAGGAAAATTTTAATGTTTCCTCCAAATCGATTGAAGAGAATCTCGATAGTCTTATAGATGAGCTGAACGAAGCAAAACTCTCAATCCAAGAATCGGACAGCGATGAGATAGAAAAGAAAGATCAAGATGATGATATCCTTTCAGACGAAATCATTGAAGAAAGATCATCAAAATTTATATCCGAGACTTTAGCTGACATTTATCTCTCACAAGGTAGTTTAACGCAAGCCAAAAATATTTATCTTAAACTGATGGAGATCGAACCGGAAAAAAAGGAAAGATTCCTGAATAAGATTAAGATGATCGACGGTCAGTTGAAAAATGAATAAAAATACTTCGTCAATTGATGGAACATTCTTTCCAAAAAAATATCCTCCCAAAAAGTTTTTACACTCAGTCTGTTCTAACGGTAGCTGAAAATTTGCTCGGAAAAATTTTCGTTAGAAAAATTACCAACAGTATTATTTCAGCAAAGATCGTCGAAGTAGAAGCTTATGACGGAAGCATCGACGAAGCTGCCCATACATACAGAGGAAAAACCCAACGCAATAAACTTATGTTCGAAGAGGGCGGAATTTTATACGTATATTTCATATATGGAAATCACTATTGTGCAAATGTTGTTACCGGAAACAAAAATGAAGGAAAAGCCGTTTTGATTAGAGCCGCAGAACCAATTGAAGGAATTGATAGAATGGCTATAAACCGTTTTGGAAGAAAATGCTTGAATAGAAAAGAGTATATAAACTTGACTAACGGTCCCGGTAAGTTTTGTAAATCATTCGGAATCAATAAATCACATGGTGGAGTCGACTTGTTGTCAGAAAACATTTTTATTCTGAATAATGATAAGTTGCCAAAAGATAAGATTATTAAAACCACCAGAATAGGAATTACCAGATCAAAAGAATTTAACTGGCGGTTTTACATTAAGGACAATCCATTCGTCTCCAAACCATGAGAACCCCCAAAAATATTCTAATCGTAAGAACTGACCGTATCGGGGATGTCATTCTTACATTACCTATAGCCGGAATAATCAAGAAGAAATATCCCGAATCGAAAATTACGTTCATGATAAAAGAATATACATCCGAGCTTGTTAAGGTAAATTCGTTCATTGATGATATAATTGTTTTTGATAATTATAATTTTAAAGGTCTTCTTAAAGAATTAAGAACAAAAAATTTTGATACAGCTATCACAGTTTATCCACGTTTCGAAATTGCTTTATTGCTTTTTTTAGCAGGGATCAAATTAAGGGTGGGAACAGGATATAGATGGTACTCTTTTTTGTTCAACAGAAAAACTTATGATCACAGAAAAACCGGTGAAAGACACGAACTTGAATACAATGTAAGACTGCTTAAACATATCGATATTGAATATACTCCAAAAAGAGGAAGCGTTGATTTCAATTTTATTGTTGATAAAGCAAGCAGAAAATACATTGATGATTTGCTTTCAAAAAACAATTTTAATTCTAAAAAGAAAATTATAATTATTCATCCCGGAAGCAAAGGAAGTGCGGTTGATCTTCCCATAGAAAAATTTAATCGAATCATAAACGTACTTTCGGCTCAAGTTAACATCCAAATTATATTAACAGGTAGCAAAGAGGAAACCGAAACATGTAATTCCTTGACGAAACGAGGTGTCATAAATCTTGCGGGAAAATTAACATTGATGCAGCTTGCCGCGTTAATTGATTCATCTCACATTTTAATAGCAAATTCAACTGGACCAATCCACATTGCTGCGGCATTAAACAAAAATATAGTTGGATTTTATCCCAAAATTGCATCAATGTCACCGACAAGATGGGGACCATTTTCAGCAAAAGCAAAATTTTATCAACCAAAATTAGACTGTAACAACTGCACTAGGAAACAATGTGAAGAACTCAATTGTATGAACAGCATCGAGGTGGAGGAAGTGACTAATTATATTCTTTCATTGGTAAAGGAGAATTAAATGAGACATTTTATTTTCGGAGCTGCGGTGTTTTTCCTCACCTCATCTGTTCAATTATTTGGGCAGGGATCTGTTTCGGAATTTCGTATAATAAAAAATAATGCTTTCGATGTGGGTGAAAAACTTACGTTTGATGTCAACTATGGTTTTGTTACCGCCGGAGAAGCTGTTATGGAAGTTTCGGAAAAGAAAACAATTTCCGGACGCGAGGCATACAAAATAAATTTCAGTGTTAATTCCGTTGGTACATTCGACCCAATCTACAAAGTACGCGATAGATATGTAACGTATCTCGATGTTGAGGGCTTGTTTCCTTGGCGGTTTGAACAACATATCCGTGAAGGCGGATACACGAGAGATTTTTCTGCATACTTTGATCAACGAAGAGGTTTCGCAAAAACCTCCGAGGGAACTTATGATATTCCTCCTTACGTTAACGATATAGTTTCTGCCTTTTACCTTGCAAGAACTTTTAACTTCAGCGACCTAAACCCCGGTGATAAGTTTAATTTAGAAAACTTCTATAAAGATAAAGTCTATCCATTGGATGTTGTTTTTCTTGGGCGCGAAACAATTAAAGTTGAAGCCGGAACTTTTGACTGCATAATTGTTGAACCTCTAGTTCAAGAAGGTGGCTTGTTCAAAAGTGAGGGAAACATAATCGTTTGGCTTAGCGATGATGATCTTCGTATTCCAGTTAAAGTAAAAAGTAAAATTGTGATCGGGGCCATTGATGCAGAACTGACCGCCTATGAAGGCTTGATTGGAGAACTCACTTCTAAGAAATAACTTTTAGGAATTTCATCCGGCTTTTCATTATTTTTTGCCTCAATATGAACGAATTCCATGAGATAGAGCCGGAAGAAACTAAAAGCTTAAGCAATAATCCCGAATTTCCGGAACCATTGGTTTCTCCGGTCAAAGCAGCCTTTGCAAGTTTAATCGGGATTTTCTTTCTCTACCAATTACTCGGTGCGATAATTACACTTCTGATTTTCGGGATGGACTTCGAAAATGCAGACGTTAACGCAATGCGTCTTCTCACCGCAGGAAGTCAAATACTTTTTATTTTGCTGCCTGCATTGTTTCTTTCAAAATGGATTTATATTGATGTCACTCCAATTATAAGATACAAGATTCCTAAAGCAGGCGAGGTAGGTTTATTTCTGCTTGGGATGATTATTCTTGTTCCGCTTATGCAGAGTTATTTGTTTATCCAAAATTATTTTATTGAACTGCTTGCCGAGAAGTCATCCTTTATATACAACATTAAATCGATTGTTGATGAGTTAGATAAATTTGTGGAAGAAACGTATGGTAATCTCTTAACCGTTAACAACGGTTTTGAGGCTATTCTTGTAATCTTTGTGGTAGCAGTTGTACCGGCTGCTGCAGAGGAAACTTTTTTCCGCGGATTCGTGCAAAAAAGTTTTGAATATAAATTTAAACCGCTTATTGCTGCTTTAATAACAGCGTTGTTTTTCGGCATATACCATTTTAATCCATACGGATTTATTGCCTTAACTTGTTTGGGACTTTACTTTGGTTTTTCTGCCTACATTTCAAAGTCTATTTTTATTCCGGTCATTCTGCATTTTGCAAACAATTTTTTCAGCATCCTAGCTTATTTGATTATTGAAGACGATGAAATGCTTAAAAATTCGGCAGTCCCGGTGGATAACATTCTTCCCTATTTTGGAGGATTTTTGATGCTTCTGATACTGTTTATTCTTCTGGTAATTGGCATCAAAAAATATTATAATAAAGTCAACTTAACAATCGAGGGAGGTTAAAATGATATGTCCGAAGTGCGAATCAGAATATATTGACGGAATAACTGAGTGTCCCGATTGTAAAACCGAGCTTGTTACAAAGGAAGAATTTGAGGGAAATTTAGTGCATCCCGAAGATTGGATAATTATTCACACAACCGATCACAACTATCTTGCCGAAATGTACAGAGCGAATCTTAAAGGAGCTGAAATAGAATCTTTAATTTGGGGACAAAAAGATTCGAGCTTTCCCGCTCCCGGTGATTTATCTATTATTAAGATACTCGTAAAAAAAGAAGATGCCGAACGTGCCTTGGAAATTATTGAGGAAATCAATAAAACTGAAGTCGGCGAAGATGATGAAGAATAACGGATTCAATTAATGAAGTTCAACAACGCAGCAGTAAGAATTATTGTTTCGATTATTGCAATTCCTTTAATCATTGGCATTTGTTATTTGGGTGGGTATTATTTCCTTGCTTTCACTCTCGGAATCGGGCTTATATCATTTTACGAATTCTCGCTACTGGCAAAAAACAAAGACGCTTATGTGAATTCAATTGTTGGATTCGTAATGACGGCGTTCTTAATCATCAACTCGTACTTCGTTTTTATTTCATTCCATTATTCAATTTTGATTGGAATTTTAATTTTGCTGATTTATGAACTGTTCAGAGATAAATCATCGGCAATAATAAATCTCGGCACAACATTGCTTGGAATATTTTACATCGGATTATTCTCTTCAACTTTGATTGGAATCCGTGAGATTTACTCCGGTTTTAGTTATGAATATCAAAACGGTGGTTTGTTAATAATCTCTATGATGATTACAATTTGGATGTGTGATTCAGCTGCTTATTTCCTTGGAACTGCATTCGGCAAACATAGACTTTTCCCGCGCGTAAGTCCTAAAAAAAGCTGGGAAGGCGCCGTTGCCGGATTTATTTTTTCTATTGCCACAATGATTTTTATGAAATCAGTTCTCATAGATTTTCTTACAATGAATCAGGCAATTACTATTGGGATAATTATTGGTTCGTTTGGACAGATAGGCGATCTAATTGAAAGCTTAATCAAGCGAGATGCAAATGTAAAAGATTCATCAGATATAATTCCCGGACATGGAGGAATACTCGATCGATTTGATTCTTTGCTTTATTCTGCACCAATTGTGTTCTTATATTTTTCCTTGTTTGTAATCCACTAATTTTAATTCTCCGTTAGTATAATTTACCATTACAATAAAACGAGGTTTTGTTATGTTACCGATAATTAAACTAATAATGAGTCCTGTGCTAATAATTTTATTATTTACTCCACCACAAGAAGATAAGTTATCAAAAGAAGCAAAAGAATTGGCGCAGGAATTCGGAAAAACTTTAAAATCCGAACTTGTAAAAGGAATGAGTGAGGGAGGCGCGTTGAATGCAATTTCTGTCTGTTACGAAAAAGCACCAAAGATTGCCGAACATCTTTCTCAAGAATCGGGATGGAAAATTTCACGCACATCATTAAAAGCCAGAAACGAAAACAACACTCCTGATGAGTGGGAAAAATCTATTCTTTTTGAATTTGAAAAACTTAATGAATCGGGAGAAGATCAAAACATTTTAGTGCATTCGGAAGTTGTAGAGAAGAACGGTATAAAAATCTTTAGATTTATGAAAGCCATTCCAACAGATGCAGTATGCCTTACTTGTCATGGTTCAAATTTAAAAGATGAGGTCGCATCGAAGATAGAAGAACTGTATCCGGGCGATACTGCAACGGGTTTCAAACAAGGCGATATTAGAGGTGCATTTTCGTTATCAAAAATTATTGTTGATAAAACAGAATAGATAATTACTTATTTTGTTTTGATAAGTCGCTTGTAACCAAGTTCGGAAACCCTGTCATAAATTTTTGCAGGAAGCATTCCGATTAAACTGCTAAGAAAAGCAATAGTTTTCGGAAATCTTATATAAGCTTTGTTCTTTTCTATCCCGCGCACAATTATTTTTACTGCTTTTTTTACCGGCATCAGCATCGGCATATTGAATTCGTTTTTATCGGTCATGCTGGTTTTGACGAACCCCGGCTTCACTGTTTGAACTAATACTCCGAATCTTCTCAGTTCAGTTCTCAATCCATCCAAATATATTGTAAGTGCTGCTTTGCTTGAGCAATAAGCGCCGCTTTTTGAAAAACCTCTGCTGTCGGAGAGACTTGAAATTCCCACAATTCTCCCGTTTTTGTTCTCTATCATTTTGGGAATTAAATTTTCAACACAATAAACAACCCCGAACACATTTATATTAAAAATCTCAACAAATTCACTCGAATTCATTTTTTCGATATCAACTCTTTTGGAAATTCCGGCATTCAAAATTGCAAGGTCAATACTTCTGCATTTCGAATAAATCTCACCGAATATTTCATCAACCTCTTCCTTTTTCGATACATCGCATTTGAAGGTAAAAATCTCCGCACGACTTTCTGAGAGTGACGATTTCAACTCATTTAGTAATTCTATTCGTCTTGCCGCGAGAAAAAGTCTTTCAGAAGTTTTGGAATACTCAATTGCCAGACCTTTCCCGATGCCCTCAGAAGCTCCGGTTATTAAGACATTTCGGAACATACTTTCTCGGTTTTTATTTTGAAATCTAAGAAAAGATTTGCTATAACACTCAAAATTCGTATCTTAGCAAAAATTATTCCAAGATTTAATGAACAAAAAAATTATTGAAATTAACGGTGTCTCGGTTCCCAAAGAAATTGAAAAAATAAATTTCGTATGCGATCTTGAAAAATGCAAAGGGGCTTGTTGTACTATGGAAAGTGAGTATGGAGCTCCGATAACAGAAGAAGAGATCGAGATTATTGAACAATATCTTCCGGTAATTTCAAAGTATTTACCGGAAACAAGCAAAAAACAAATTGCGAAATCTGGATTTTGGTACAAGAAAAGCGGGACTTTTATGACCGCAAGCATCGAAAATAAAGATTGTGTTTTTGTTTATTTCGATAAGCAAATTGCAAAATGCGCGATTGAGAGAGCTTATCACAATGGTGAAATCGATTTCATTAAACCGATTTCATGTCATCTTTTTCCTATTCGTGTTTCGGATTTTGGAGGTCCTGTTCTCCGATTTGAGGAATATGAAGAATGCAGACCTGCAATCGAAAAAGGTGAAATGGTCGGAACGTCTGTAATCGATTTCTGCAGTGAATCACTTTCCCGCGCTTACGGAAACGATTGGTATAAAAATCTTAAATCAAAACTTGACGGAGAAGAATAAATGCTATCGCTGCATCAGAAACTTTCACAAACTCAAAAACTTTCACCGCAGCAAATCCAATATCAAAAACTGCTCCAGTTAAATACAATGGCCCTCGAACAAAGAATCAAAACCGAACTGGAGTTAAACCCAATTCTCGAAGAAACTCTGCTCGATGAAATGGAAATGACTCAGGAACAGAAAGAAGAATCTCCAGAAGAAAATCCGACCGATGACGACTTTGAATCCAACGATGATGAATTTGATGTTGAAGATTTGATGAACGACTCTGAAATTGAAGATAATAAAATTAACTACAGTCCCGACGAAGAAAAAAGTGAACCTGTTGCTCCTTCCAGTGAAACATTAACCGATTATTTATTCGAACAGCTTCACATGCTGGATTGGAGTGAGGAATATATGATCCTCGGTGAAACGATAATCGAAAGTTTGGAGGATGACGGCTATCTTAAGCAGGATCTTCAAAGAATTGTAGAAAATCTTAATCTCTTCGATCACGTTAAAGTTACATTAGAAGATGCTGAAAAAGTGCTTCAACGAATACAACTTTTCGAACCCGTCGGAATTGCAGCAAGAAATCTTCAAGAGTGTCTATTAATTCAAATAAGAAATTCAACATTCGATCCTTACTATTCTTATTTAGCTGATCAAGTGCTTACCGACCATTTTACGGATTTTATAAACAAGCGTTACGATTCAATACAAAAAGAATTAAATCTTACCCGCGATACACTAAGAGCAGTTTTGGATATTATTCAAAAGCTGAACCCAAAACCCGGTGAAGGAAATATTCAGTCTGCAGAGGCAAATCAAATAACACCAGATTTTATAGTAGAAAAAGTTGAAGATAATTTAATCGTAACGTTGAACGATAAAACACTTCCTTCAGTAACGTTGAGTAGGACATATCTTGAAATGATAAATTCAAATAAACGTAAACGAAATATATCAAAGCGCGATAAGGAAGCACATAAATTCCTCCGTGAAAAATTCGAATCTGCAAAATGGTTTATTGCATCCATTCAGCAGCGCCGAGAAACATTGATGAAAATTATGAGAGCCATTGTTGAAAAGCAATATCTCTTCTTCGAACAAGGTCCGCGAGCTTTGAAACCGATGATCTACAAAGATATTGCAGATGAAATTCAAATGGATATATCAACAATAAGCAGGGTAGTAAACGGGAAATATGTCCAAAGTCCCGTTGGAATACATGAACTGAAATATTTTTTCAGCGAAGGGCTTTCAACAGATTCCGGCGATGAAATATCAAACAAACATATTAAGGAACTAATAAAAGAGATCTGCGACAACGAATCTAAAAAATCTCCCTACAGTGATGATAAAATTGCAAAACTTCTTAAAGAACAAGGAATTCAAATTGCACGTAGAACCGTTGCAAAATATAGAGAACAGTTAAAGATTCCGGTTGCGCGTCTTCGTAAGGAATTTTGATTTGCTTTTTGATTTATTAATTATTGTTCTTCTCTTTCTTCTTTTCGGAATTACTCATACAATAACAGCATCAAGTGAATTAAAGAAAAGGCTTGTCGAAAAAATCGGGGACAAAATTGCTTTCTACAGATTATTCTTCAATTTCTCTTCATTAATTATTTTTGTCGCAATTTATGAACTCTCTCCTAAACCAGATGATGTTATTTACGATTTAATATTTCCATATGATATTGTTATGTTTGTTATTCAAATATTTTGTGTCTTCGGTTTATTGTGGACGTTGAAATACATCGACGGGAAAGAGTTTCTCGGCATATCTCAAATTCAAAGATATGTCAATGGATCGTACGATACGACCGAACTTGACGAACATAAAACTCTTGTAATAAAAGGACCTTATAAATTCAGCAGACATCCGGTTTATCTCTTTTCAATAGTCTTCCTGCTGGCAAGACCAACGATGGATATTTTTTATGCTGTATTTTTAAGTTGTATAATTATTTATTTTTATATCGGTTCAATTTATGAGGAACGAAAATTAATAGAACAATTCGGCGAAACCTACGTCAATTATAGAAACAATGTTTCGAGAATTTTTCCAATTAAAACTTTTTTAAAGTGAGGAAACAGTGAACAATAAAATTAGATCTACAACAATTTTAGGAATGATTCATAACGGTAAAGCAGCTATCGGAGGGGACGGACAGGTAACAATAGGCAACACAGTCGCAAAACACAACTCAGTTAAAATAAGAAGCTTGTTTAACGGAAAGGTTCTTTGCGGATTTGCCGGTTCTGCCGCAGATGCATTTGCACTTCTATCAAGATTTGAAGAAAAACTTGAACAGTATGGCGGAAACGTATACCGCGCAATTGTTGAACTGGCAAAGGATTGGAGAACTGATAAATATTTAAGAAGGCTTGAAGCGATGCTTGCAGTAATCTCAAAGGATAAAACGTTTATTGTCTCCGGAACAGGCGATATTATTGAACCGGAAGATCAAGTAGTAGCAATAGGCTCCGGCGGAATGTATGCTCTTGCAGCGGCAAAAATGCTTAAGGAATACAGTGATTTATCCGCAAAAGAAATTGTCGAGAAAAGTTTAAAAACCGCCGCTGAAATCTGCATATATACAAACGATAACATAACAGTAGAAGAATTAGCAGAATAGGAAAAAGTAATAATGACTTCAGAAAATAAGAAAAACACAAACGGTAATTTAACACCGTCACAAATTGTTAATGAATTAAATAGATATATAATAGGGCAGGACGACGCAAAACGTGCAGTCGCTATCGCATTAAGAAACAGATGGCGCAGACAAAATGTGGACTCGGATATTCGTGACGAGATTATGCCCAACAATATAATTTTGATTGGTCCCACAGGAGTAGGTAAAACTGAAATAGCCAGACGTCTGGCGCGTCTTGCAGCAGCACCTTTCCTTAAAGTTGAAGCATCAAAGTTTACCGAAGTCGGATATGTAGGGCGCGATGTTGAATCAATGATTCGTGACCTAACAGAAATATCAGTAAACATGGTAAAAGCTGAGAAAACAGAATCGGTAAAGGAAAAAGCAGAAAAAATTGCGGAAGAGAGAATCCTCGATCTTTTAATTCCTCCGGTAAAAAAACCAACCGGAGCTGCTGTAAGTGAATCCGCCGAACAAGAACACTATCAGAACGAAAAGACAAGAGAATGGATGCGTGAAAAACTTAATAAAGGAGAAATGGATGATAAACTTATAGAGTTTGACATAACAACTTCTCCTGTAGGAATGCAAGTTATGGGTCCGATCGGCTTGGATGATATGGGAATCAACATTCAGGAAATTATGAGCAGCATGATCCCCAAAAAGAAGAAGAAACGAAAAACAACTATTAAAGAAGCTCGCAGAATTATTACGCAGGAAGAAGCACAAAAATTGATTGATATGGATGCAGTACAAAGCGAAGCGGTTAAACGTGTGCAGGAATCAGGAATTGTTTTTATTGATGAAATAGATAAGATTGCCGGCGGTTCAAACAAATCCCAAGGTCCGGATGTTTCAAGAGAAGGTGTTCAGAGAGATCTTCTTCCGATTGTTGAAGGTTCGTCAGTAAACACAAAGTACGGAGTAGTTAAGACAGATCACATTTTATTTATCGCATCCGGTGCATTTCACGTTGCAAAACCCAGTGATTTAATCCCGGAACTCCAGGGTAGATTTCCAATCCGTGTTGAACTTCAAAGCCTAACCGAGGAAGATTTCGTAAAAATTCTAACTGTTCCTCATAACGCATTGCTTAAACAGTATTGTGCTTTACTCGGGACAGAAGGTGTCGAACTTGAATTTAACGATGACTCAATCAAGGAAGTTGCTTCCACTGCAGCTCATGTAAACGCTGAAGTTGAAAATATTGGGGCACGAAGACTTCATACAATATTAACAACACTCCTCGAGGATATATTATTTGAAGTGCCTGATAAAGTTCCCGAAGAAAAACTAATAATCACAGGCGAAATGGTAAAACAAAAGCTTGACTCAATAGTTAAGAACAGAGATTTAAGCAAATATATCTTATAACGAAGAAAGCATATACCATGAATAAATTACTATTAGCAATTTTTGCATTGATATTTGTCGGTTGTTCCTCAACCCCCAAAAATTTGGATCAATATAAAAGGGAAGTGGAACAGTATTATGACGAAGGACATTACGGAATAGAAACTTATGAAGTAATTCAAGACGCAATCAGCGAGCTTGACAAAATGAGTTTTGGCCCAAAAGCAGCGGCAATATTCGATGTCGATGAAACTGCTCTTTCAAACTACGAACACATAAAAGTAATCGACTTCGGTTGGGAAAGAGAAATTTGGGATGAGTGGCTTAAAGAGGCAAATGCCGAAAACATTCCTCAAGTAAAAAAACTTTATGAATACCTTGTGGAGCGTAAGGTTAAAATAATATTCTTAACAAGCCGTTACGAAAACACTTGCGATGCTACACATAAAAACTTGGTAGATGAAGGATATAAAGATTTCGACACATTAATATGCAGAGATGCTTCAACAAAAGGAATGACTTCCCGGGAATTCAAAGAGCAAGAGCGAATAAGACTTGTAGAAAAAGAAGGTTACAATATAGTTGCAACCGTCGGTGATCAGTGGAGCGACTTAGAAGGAAAGTATTCCGGATATAGAGTAAAAATTCCAAATTATTTGTACATCGTAGACTAAGTACTAAACTATATTATCTCACATCAATAAATTGTCTATTAAAGAGGCTGTTAAATAAAGTTAACAGCTTCTTTTTTATCTACAGTTCAAACAGACCTTCAATGCAAGTCAAATTTATTTATATTTGTCACTTACATTTTCAAAAATAAGGCAGCAGATGAACGAAAGGAACTTATCAAATATTCCTAAAACATATAGTCCGAGCGAGGTTGAGGATAAGTGGTACAAGTACTGGGAAGAGAACAAAATTTTCAAATCGGAAGTTGATGATTCGAAAGAACCATATACAATTGTAATTCCTCCTCCTAATGTGACAGGTATGCTTCATCTGGGTCATATTCTGAACAATACTATTCAGGATGTATTTATTCGATATAAAAGAATGAAAGGATTTAATGCATGCTGGGTTCCCGGTGTTGATCATGCGTCAATTGCTACAGAAACAAAAGTAATAAAATATCTAGCCGATCAAGGAATTGATAAATACGATATCGGAAGAGAAGAATTTCTAAAACACTGCTGGGAATGGACTGAAAAATATGGCGGAATTATTTTTTCGCAGCTCCGAAAGCTCGGCGTAAGTTTGGATTGGGACCGAAAACGTTTTACGATGGACGAGGATTATTATAAAAAAGTTATCGAAGCATTCGTTAAACTTTATAAGAGTGGACTTATTTACAAAGGCTACCGAATGGTAAACTGGTGCCCGGCTTCAAAATCTGCAATATCCGACGAAGAAGTTATTTACAAAGAAGTAAACGGAAATCTTTGGTATTTTCGTTATCCCCTGCTCGAAGATAAATCACAATACCTCGTTGTTGCGACTACTCGACCCGAAACAATGCTTGGAGATACCGCTGTTGCTGTTAATCCTAATGACGAACGCTACAAGAATTTTATAGGAAGAAAAGTATTACTTCCGATAGCGGATAGAGAAATCCCGGTGATCGCAGATGAATATGTCGATATGGAATTCGGAACCGGTGCTGTAAAAATTACTCCTGCCCATGACATTAATGATTATGAAATGGGTAAACGTCATAACCTTCAGTTTATAAATATCTTTAACGATGATGCAACAACAAACGAAAACGTTCCTAATGAATTTCAAAATCTTGATAGATTTGAAGCTCGCAAAAAAGTAGTGCGGCGTTTTGAAGAACTCAAATTGCTTGAAAAAATAGAAGATTACACCAACAACGTCGGTTACTCAGACAGAGGAAACGTTCCGATTGAACCATATATGTCGGAACAATGGTTTATGAAAATGGACGAACTTGCTCCTCCGGCATTGAAAGTTGTTAAGAACGGACTAATTAACTTTCACCCAAATCATTGGATAAAAACCTACGAACACTGGATGTCCAACATTCAAGATTGGTGTATATCACGACAGTTGTGGTGGGGACATCAAATTCCGGTGTGGTATCATAAAACGACAGGCGAAATATACTGCGAAGTTGATCCACCATCCGATATCGAAAATTGGAGGCAGGAGGAAGATGTTCTTGACACTTGGGCTTCAAGCTGGCTTTGGGCTCAGGATGTTTTCTTAACCGAAGAGGAAAAGAAATATTATTATCCGACAAATCTTCTTGTTACAGCTCCGGATATTATTTTCTTCTGGGTTGCACGAATGATTATCGCAGGAATGTATTTTATGAACGACCGTAAAACAGATGCCGAAAAAATTCCGTTTCGGGATGTTTATTTTACAAGTGTTGTTCGTGACGATCTGGGCAGAAAAATGAGTAAATCACTCGGCAATTCCCCCGATCCGTTGGATGTTATTGAAGAATACGGTGCGGATGCACTGAGGTTTACCATATTGTATATCGCTCCATTAGGACAGGATGTTCTTTTTAGTCCGGAAAAGTGTGAGATCGGGAGAAACTTTGCAAACAAAATATGGAATGCCGGAAGATTTCTTTTAATGAATGCAGAAAATATAAAAATTGATCAATCTCTTGTTGATGAACATATAGATTTCACTGATGAATGGATAATTTCGCGATTTAATAGAACTATCAAACTTGTAGATGATGCGCTCGATAAGTTTGATATTAATAGCGCAACAAAACTTATTTACTCCTACGTATGGCATGACTTCTGCGACTGGTATGTTGAGCTTTCTAAAAACAGACTTTATTCAAATAATGAAGAGGTTAAATCTTCGGTTCTTACTCGGGCATTAAACCTTTTTGAAGATATGCTTAAAATTATTCACCCGTTTATGCCCTACATTTCAGAGGAAATATGGCATTTACTGAAGGAGAGAACTGATGGCGAAAGCATTTCCATCTCAGATTATCCAAAGTTTGATGAATCGAAATTTAATTCCGAAGCGGAAAGCAAATTCTCTTTTGTTGAGAGTGTTGTAACATCTCTCAGAAACATCCGGGGAGAAATGAACATTGCGCCGTCAAAACAGATTAATGTTCTGCTAAAAACTAACTTACTTTCAAGTGAACAGAAAAATTATATTAAATCACTCGCAAGAATAAACAAACTTACGGCTGATGTAAACGCTGATAAACCTAAAGCATCAGCTAGTTCTGTGATTAAAGATTGTGAGATTTACGTACCGCTTGAAGGAGTGATTGATCTTGATGTAGAAAAATCAAGATTGAGCAAAGAAATTTCCAGACTCGAAGGGGCTTTAAAAAGTGTTAACGAAAAACTAGCAAACGAGAAATTTGTTAACAACGCTCCGAAAGATGTAGTTGAAAAAGAAAAAACAAAACAGGATGATTGGAATGCATCTTTAATTAAGTTAAAAGCTATTCTAAATGAGCTGAGTTGACTTAGTTGGTTATTTAGAGACTTGATTTATCAAGTCTCATTTGCCCCCATCTAAAAACCATTTCTTATATAGATTTAATGAATCAATTCTCTACATGTCACTTTATGATTCTTGATTCCAAACTATCTTTAAAATATCTCAATATTTTGAACTGGATACCGATTTTCCATAAGATTGTATTAAGATTAATAGTATCAGATTTTACTTCACCATTCTTACCACTCTCATCAATAAAATAGTATGAAACTTGTGGGTTCCTAACCTGATAGACCAACTCAAATACTAATCCGAAAGTTGGGTAGGGAGTAAATAATAGTCCGGGTCCAAGACTGAAGACAAAATCGTTTTTCAATTTCTCTATTCTCGAATCAGACCAATGAGACGGGCTACTTGGGTTATTAAATCTAAACTCTGCCCCAAAAATATTTACAAGACGCGAAGAGTTTTGAGGTAAAACCAAGTAGAATACAAGAATTCAGTTGTAATAAAACGACAAATATTATCTATTTTATTCTCACATAAGTTTTAACCAACTCTTCTACTAACTTTTCGGTGTATGTTTCGAATCCTTTGTCTTCCATTATTTTAATTAACGGTGCGGGAACAAAAGGTGTGATTAACAGGTAATTTTCATTTTCTTTTAACTCAAGAATATCTTTTGTTACTTTTGCCGCTGGATGATTGCCGTTTTCTAAATCTTCGCGGGCATCGTATTCCTTAACAATTTGATTTTCCTTGACCCAAACCGGTTTTGGTTTAATGCTTTCAAATAAATCCTCCTTCTCGTAAAAATATGGTGGAGACACAGCATGCTGTGTCTCTACCGAAGCACGCAGCTCATTAATCATCCTCGACAAGGAAACTCCGCCGACAACCGCTGCTTGTTTTAATGTTGTTACTTTCGCAATCGTTCTTCGCAGAACCGGATTTTTTAATTTCTTAAATACCGGAGCAATCTCAATAAGTTTTTCTTCAAGGTGCGGAAAATTATTAAGTAAATCACCGACTAAAGTTTTTGGTGTTATATCCAATTTAATATCTTCCTTAATTGTCATACTGCAAGATTCTCCTTTCGCCTTCCAATTCTCTGAACTCGTCAATGCCCTGTGTTAACTCAACTGTTCCAAGATAATTCCCTTCTATATCTCGAACTGCGTAATAAGAAATGTGTACGTATTTGCCATGAAAATTTATCCAGAACTTTGCTGCATTTTGTTTGCCGGATTTGAAATCATCTAAAATTTGATTAACAATATGAACACTCGATGGAGGATGGCAATATTGTACTTCCCTTCCGAGGATTGCCTTGCTGCGTTGAAATATTCTGTCAATTCCGTGCGAGAAATAACGTACTTTATCTTCTTTATCTACAAAGGTTAAGTCGAGCGGCAATGAATTGAAAATCCCTTCTAATTCTTCGGGTGAAAGACTTCCTGTTGAAAGCTTGAATTTCGATTTTTCTTTTTCTATATGGTCATTGTTCATGTCGAATTCTGGATTCCATCTTTGTTCGGGATAGTAAATACAGAAACCTATCTCATCACTTTGCCGATCTATTTCATACCATTCGACATCAGTAAAAGTATCAATACACATCGGGAAGAGAATATTTTCTTCTTTAAAAATCATCTCATCTATCGATTTCAATGCTGGTTCAAACAATAATTCAATAAATCCGTTTAATGTTTCAAGATCAGCATTTTCTTTTTCAACAAAAGCTGAAAATGCAGATCTAAGCATGCCTCTGGTTTCGTCGTGTTTACCCCACATAACCATTGGCGGACCGGTAATATTGTGTTTTTCCAAAAAAGGGAAGATTAAGTTTTCTTTTCTCGAATAATGTTTTTCAATGTCCATCAATAAGTTAAACTCTTTATTGATATCATTTAAGATTTCTTTCACTGAATTTTCATTTTTGTTACCAGGATAAAGTTTGCGGATATTCTCAATTACTTTTTCAATCTCGCGGTTCTCATTTATCATAACATCAACCGGATGACTTTCGGGAATTGCTTTAGAGAATTTACTCATTAAGTTACCTTTAAGTGCATCGGAATGAAGATCACAGAACTTTAGCACTTCTTCTTGTTGAACTAATCCATCTCTTATTAATTCTTCTTCTGCTTGAATCACTTCTCCGTAGGGAATTTCACCAAGAGCTTTTTTTAATTCTTTCTGTGTGTCCTCGACCGATTCTCCTTTATGCATTTTCAAAATCAATTCTTTTAAGTTTTTAACTCTCTTCTGACTGTTGTTAATAAATTCACTCATCTTTATTCCTTCAAGATTTATTATTATTTATAAATAAGAATATTTATTCCGATTATAAAATACTGAACTTCTATTCCCCTATCAAGAACAATCGGATTTAAAATTTGAAATTGTTCAGAATTTGCAATTAACTGCTGCTTTTTTTCTCCCGGGTTGAACGCAGATAAAGCAATGATAACATTACAAGTGCCGCAAGCAGGAACAAGATAATATAGTAGAGCAGATTTTGTGAACTTTCAACTTCATGAAGTTTTGAATCGATTTCGTTTTGCTGCGACTTATGCTCTTTTTCAAGTGCAAGTATTTCCTTCTTTTTTTCCTCGCTAAAGAGACTATCCTTCATTGCATTATATTTTGTTTCGTATTCCAACGCCAGTTTATAATTTCCTCTTGCGGTGTAAAGCTCAGAAAATGTTTTAAGCAAGTGCATTTTTTCACGCGGCAGATTCAACTTATCGACATAAACTGATGCTGAGTCCAGATTTTGCAAAGCTTTATCAAACTCTTTCAAATCGATATAAATACCGGCAATACTCAAATAATTGAGCATCTTGCCGTAGTCAATCCCAGCAATTATACAGCGCGCTAAAGAAAAATTGAAATAATCCAAAGCTTTCTGCTTATCTCCTTTTTCAGAATATATATTTGCCATGTTTAGGTAGTTCTGAGCCATTCTTTCTGAATTCCCCAAATTGCGTGAAATATCAACAGATTTTTGGTAATAGCTTAATGCAGTATCAAGTTCACCCATCTCTTTGTAGACGATGCCTATGTTAGCATAATTCATAGAGAGATTTTCCAGATTATCCATTTTTTTGTTGATCTCAATTGCTTCGAAAAAGTAGTTAATCGCTGTTTCGAATTCATCAAAATTCTGAAGTTCCATTGCGAGATTATTATAGATCACCGCAAGATTTTTTTCTTTACCCGACTTCTTAAATATTTGAACACATTTAAGATATTCTTCAACAGCTTCTGAAAACAATCCCTGTCTGCTGTAAATATTTGCTCGGCTGTTAATTAGGCGTGCGATTTTTGTAGAATCAATTTTTGAATCTATTATAGCCTCGGCATTATCAAGCGCAATCATCGCAGAATCGTACTTATCCATTTCATAGTATAGTGTTCCGAGAGTGATGTATGCATCAAATCGGTTAATCGATTCCTTAAAGCCTTGTTTTTCATTTAGGCTTCGCATTATCATATTGAATGAAGAATCATTTTTAGTTTCTATCATATAAACATCAGCAAGTTGGATGTAGGCTGTGTTTTCACCTTCGGAGTAAGAAATATTCTTTGCAATGTCCGCTATTATCAGCAATATTTCTTTGACTTTCTTCGGTTCGGACAAATATGACTTTTCGGTCAATTCCAATGCCTTATCCACCCACTCTTCAGTTATATTCTTACTCTTCATATGTCTCTGTAATATTTCCATATTGGTTTGTGCAAACGAAAAAGAATAAGATAATACAGTCAAAAGAAATATGATTATCGATAAATTAACTCTACGCATTTTTTTATGTGCATTTGTTATAAAATACAAATCCATTATCGAATTATTTGTAAAACAATTTAGTGGATTGGAATATAATTATTTTCTATATTATTAACGAACGTTCATATGAAAAATGTCGACAAAAGAAAAAATATTAACAACCGCACTAAAGATGATTTCCGAAAACGGATATTCCGGGACTTCAATTAGAAAAATTGCCTTTGAAGTGGGTGTAAGAGAAAGTGCGATTTATAATCATTTCGATTCGAAGGAAGAAATTCTTCAGAGCATTTTAGCAAAGCATTCAAAAAGTATAAACGCATCCGAAATTATAACAGAAGAACTAATAGATTTACTTGGAACCCCAAAAATATTTTTGGAACGGCTCGCTGACAAAATAATTGAACAATGGACTTCTGATAACGAGCAGATGTTATGGAAAATCCTGCTGAAAGAAGAAATATCAGTTTCGCTTGATCCAAATTATAATTTGGGAACTTACTTAAAAAATCTGCTCGGTCTCTTTGAATTACTCTTTCAAAAGATGAGCGAACATGGTTTCATCAAAAAAATCCCTCCGAAAATTTTAGCTATACAATTTATTTCTCCTTTCATAATATCACGAATGACGGTTTCGAATTCGGATAACAAAAAAGAAATCTTGGATGCTAAAAATAATATAAAACAACACGTAGATATATTTTGGGAATCAATAAAAAGATGAGAATTGATATCCCCAGTGTAAATGAGCTTATCGAAGCTCAACACAGAATTGAAGGAAAAATAAAACGGACTCCGATTTTAACATCGCTTACTCTCAACAATATTTTTCAATGCGAACTTCTCTTTAAATGCGAAAACTTTCAAAAGGTAGGTGCATTCAAATTCCGCGGGGCAACAAATGCTGTGCTGAACCTACCCAAAGACAGACTTAAAAACGGAGTAGCGACTCATTCATCAGGTAATCACGCAGCAGCATTATCATTAGCAGCCCAAAATGCCCGAACCAAAGCTTATATTGTAATGCCCAAAACTGCACCTAAAATTAAACAGGAAGCAGTAAGAAATTACGGCGGTGAAATTACTTTCTGCGAACCGAATCAAAAAGCACGGGAAGAAAAACTTAAAGAGATTGTAAAAGAAACAAATGCGGAATTTATACATCCTTACGATAATCACGATATAATTTGCGGGCAGTCGACTTGCGCGAAAGAAATATTTGAAGAATATAAAGAGCTCGATTACATAATCACGCCTATCGGAGGCGGAGGTTTACTTAGCGGAACATGCCTTTCCGCAAAATATTTTAGCGGCAAAACGAAAGTAGTAGCCGCTGAACCTAAAGGTGCCGATGATGCATATCGTTCCATTAGAGATGATAAAATTTATCCTTCTGTTAATCCACAAACTATAGCCGATGGTTTGTTAACTTCTCTTTCCGAAAGAACTTTTACAATTATTAAAGAGAACATAGATGAGA
Source organism: Melioribacteraceae bacterium (assembly GCA_024103215.1). Lineage (GTDB taxonomy): Bacteria > Bacteroidota > Ignavibacteria > Ignavibacteriales > Melioribacteraceae > JAGFIY01. The sequence continues at coordinate 43,810 of JAGFIY010000139.1, forward strand.
TTATTACAGTATCTGAAGAAAATATTATCACAGCGATGAAAATGATTTATGAGCGGATGAAAATTGTTGTTGAGCCTTCCTCGGCTGTTGCACTTTCGGCAATCATTACAAAACCGGAAAAGTTCAAAGGGAAGAAAATAGCTCTTATATTAACAGGTGGAAACGTAGACCTTACAAATCTTCCTTGGCTTGATGATTAGTTTATTAGCATTATTCCTATATCCATTAGATTTGTTCCTGTATTACCAAATTTTAACTCACAATTGATTCTTTCGAAAAACTTGTTTGAATTATTTTCGTTCAGATAATCTTCCGGAATTAGATTTTCTTTCTTTACCAATTCCCATGTTTGAATATCAACAACTGCACCGGCTACATCACTGTTTCCGTCTTTACCGTCAGTTCCGAAACATGTCAAAACAAATTCCCTTTCAAAATTTTGAAGTTCGATAAGCATAGATATTACCATCTCTTGACATCTGCCTCCTTTGCCGTTTCCTTTCACAGTAACAATAGTTTCTCCGCCCCAAATAAAGCAATGCGGTTTTGTCAAAGTTTTTGTTAACTCGATTATTTTTTTGATCAACTTTTTACCGGCAACTCTTGCTTCACCCTTAATCGAACTTGAAATAATAGTCGCATCGATTCCGATTGTGGATAAGTAGTTCTTAATTGATTCTAGCGCTAAATAATTATTTCCTATCAAGATATTATTTGTTTTATCGAATTTACTTTCATCAAGCTTATGAGTACTTGCTTTGTTCAACAAATCATAAATTAGAAGGAACTGATTCTTTTTAACACCATATTTATCAAGGATATTAACAGGTAAAATATCGCTATGAAAAACGGGTTTAACAGTAGGCCCTGAAGCAACAAATTCAATCTTATCACCGATAACATCCGACAAAATTAGAGTTATTACATCAGCCGGATAAAGTGCTTCGGCAAGTTTTCCGCCTTTAATCAATGATAGATTTTGTCTAATAAGATTTATTTCATCAATCGATGCACCGTTTAGCATCAATTTTTGAATTAGTGTCACATAAAGATTAAGTGATAATTTTTCGGGAAGAAGTTCCATCAATGCTGATCCTCCTCCAGATATTAGAACAACTGCCAAATCATTTTCAGCAAGTGATTTGGCCATATCGAAAATTCTTCTGCCGTTTATTAAACTATTTTGATTTGGGAAGGGATGTTTACCATAAACAAGATTTATTCTCTTCAATACTGTTTTATCGTCTTCAGTTACAGCAACCAGTCCCCTTGAAATACAATCACCGAAAATTGATTCAACAGCTAATGCCATTCTTGCGCTTGCCTTTCCTGCTCCTATTACTACTACTCTATCATAGCTTGTCAAATTATAACTTTTCCCGGCTGCGGTAAACTCATTGTTTTTTACCTGAATAGTTTTCTTAACAAGTTTTACCGGATCAATACTTTCAAAAAGCTCAATTAATATTTTATCAAGAGTTAGCCGTAATGTTTGCATTATTTATTTTCCCGAATAGTCTGCTTCAATAATTTTCTCGATACCTTTTTCGTAACTAATCGGCTTGTAGTTGAATTTCTTTTCAAATTTATCACTGTTAAAAACATAAGGTCGGTCGAATTGATAATTCATCTCGACAAGTTCCCGCATTAGTGGTGAAAATATCCCGGCAAATTTAAGCATACTCGTAGTTGCGATTCTGTATTTAGGTTCTTTATTCATTTTTTCTGCAATCATTTGAATCCATTCTTTTCCTGTCGGCGGATGTTTTTGTGTCGGCAGGTGCCAAACCTCTCCGTACGCATCGTTTGTGTTACCAAGCAGGGCAGTTGCTTCAGCCGCATCCTTGGTAAAAGTAAAACTATGTGGAAAACTATCCGAACCAAGCCAAGTTGCTTTCTTATTTTCCGATAACGGTTTGAAAACTGTACTTGAAAGTACACTTGTGTTCTCAACCCCCTGGCCGTAATAATCCGCACATCTTGCTACAAGTCCTTCAATTTTGTTTGCTTCAACAGCCAACATAAACTGATTAAAAATCTCAGCGCGAATTATTCCCTTCTTACTAGGAGGATTTATGGGAGTGTTTTCATCCATGTTAGTCAAATGATCTTTATCATACATATATATGTTATCAAAAAACACAAACTTCGCTGAATACTTCTCACAAGCTTCGAGAACATTTGACATAACTTTCGGCCAAACTTCCCGCCACACTTTAACTCTATATTGGAAACCTGCCATCAAGTAAACAATTTCCGAACCTTCTACAGCTTTATCAACATCCTCGCTTTTTGTTAAATCACCAGGCATCAAGATGTCATCTTTATTTACCTTTTTAGGGTTTCTGCTGAAAAGTTTAATCTTTTCTGTATATATTGTAAGGGATTTTGCAAGTAAAGTACCTACTCCTCCTCCGGATCCTAAAATTGTCTGCATGTAATCCTCCTTTCTTTATCATTCGAAAATACGATCAAAAATACCGGAAATGACAATAAAATGGAAATTGTAATCAAAATAAATATTGTTTTTTTTATTAAATATATATTATTAAATTTTATATATCTATTTTATCGTCTATCTATTGATTTAATTAAATTCCACAAAGTATTCTAGAAGATAAAATTAAGCAAAACCGTTTCGTCGTTTTATCATTTCGATTTGCATATCTTTCTAATTGTAAACTTCTTAAATTTGCGATAGACTGCGAGTAAAATTGAAGAGGTAATCAAATGAAATCAGATCAAGAAATTGCCCGCCAAGTAAAATTAAAAAATATCGGTGAACTATTAGATCAATTAGGAATTGCTGAGGATCATTTTGAATATTATGGAAAGTACACAGGCAAAATTAAACTAAACATCCTCAATAAACTTTCCGATAAACCCAATGGAAAGTTGATTCTGGTAACTGCAATGAGTCCCACATCTTTCGGAGAGGGCAAAACTTTAACTTCAATTGGACTTGGGCAGGCGCTTAACAAAATTGGTAAGAAAGCAATTATTGCTCTCCGCGAGCCATCTGTTGGACCGGTTTTTGGGATCAAGGGAGGCGCTGCAGGCGGAGGTTATTCGCAAGTGCTGCCGATGGAGATGATCAACTTGCATTTTAACGGTGACCTTAGTGCAATAACGGCTGCCCATAATCTATTGGCTGCGATGCTCGATAATCACATTTTCAAAGGAAACGATCTAAAAATTGACGTAACAAATATCCTTTGGAACCGCGCTATGGATATGAATGACCGATCGCTCAGACAAATCGTTGTTGGTTTGGGAGGAAGAATAAACGGAGTGCCCCGCGAATCCGGATTTGTTATAACTGCGGCTTCAGAAGTGATGGCTATACTTGCTTTATCTGATTCGCGCAAGGATCTTAAAGAACGTCTCGGATCCATCGCTGTTGGATATACACACGATAGAAAATTGGTTTATGCTCGCGATCTTCATGCAAACAATGCTATGGCTGTTCTTCTTAATGACGCAATAATGCCCAATCTTGTTCAGACCACGGAGCATACCCCGGCGTTGATTCATGCCGGTCCGTTTGCAAACATTGCTCACGGAACAAACAGTATAATAGCTGATAAAATTGCATTAAAGTTGGCTGATTATGTCGTAACTGAATGCGGATTTGGAGCAGATTTAGGAGCAGAAAAATTTTTTGATATCGTATGCAGAAATACATCTTTCTGGCCTTCAACCGTGGTTGTTGTTGCAACTTGCAGAGCAATAAAATTTCACGGCGGTGTTAATCCGAAACCCGAATCAAATTTATACGAAGAAAATACTGAAGCATTCAAGAAGGGATTGGGAAATCTTGAAGTTCATATAAAGAATATGAAAAAATTTAGCGCGTCTGTTCTTGTTGCAGTAAACAAATTCCCGACAGACACTCAAAAAGAAATTAATATGATATATGATCTTTGCGAAAAACTTGAAGTTGAATGCACGACTCATGAAGCTTTTCTAAAAGGTGGTGAAGGAGCGATTGAATTAGCAGAGAAATCTGTAAAACTTGCCGATGGTAATCCAAATCCTCAAAAGAAATTTTTGTATGATTTAAATCTTCCGGTTGAAGAAAAAATTCGAGCAATTGCCGAAAATATTTATGGGGCAAAGGATATATATCTTGAAAAAAGAGCAAGAGTAAAAATTGAAAAATTTGTAGAACTTGGTTACGGTAATCTTCCAATCTGCATAGCTAAAACACAAATGTCACTATCGGATAATAAAAGAGAAATTGGTGTTCCGCATGACTGGGTGCTGACTGTTACAGACGCTAATCTTTCTGCGGGAGCCGGGTTTATCGTTATTGTTTGCGGTGATATGATGCTGATGCCAGGGCTACCAAAGTTCCCAGCTGCGGTTAACATGGATGTTGATGAGGATGGCTTGATTACTGGTTTATTTTAAAATATAACTGATCGCTAAAAATCTATAATCAAAGCTCCGGATTTTCGGCTTTCTGCTTTTCTGAGTAAGAAGCTTCGATTGGAACCAGTACTTCTTCTTCGGGGAAAATTTCGTTCATCATTTCCAAAGTTTTTTTCTTCTCATGTTTGTATAAGAAATAAAATAGTAAGGAAATGATAAATGCTCCAACAGTATCACAAATAAGATCGGTCATTGTATCGCGGAGACCTGAACCTTGGTAATCATTACCCAATTCAAAAACAGGGTTTGTATATCCCCATGATTGATGCCTTGTGCCGAAAACAACGTCCAAAAAAAATTCATAAATCTCAAATAGTACGCTTAGTGAAATCGAAAAACCGAATGCAAAAGCTGCTGCAAGAAAAGAACTTAAATCCATACTTCGCGATCTATTGATTTTATAAATTCCAAGAAATCCAATAAAAGCAAGAAGCATACCCGAAAATGTATGAAGGAACATATCCCACCAAACATAACGAGTAAAAAGGTCCAAGCTGGTTGTTAAAAATATTGCCGCAAAAATGTATATCGTAACAATTGATTCTAAAATTACCGGGATATGTATGTTTTTGTTTTCAAAATAATCCAAGAGATAGGTTATAGCAAGGGTTAACAATGCCCAGAAAATAAGTTCGGCTTTTTCGCTTACATCTGCCATCACTTCACTTTCGGAAGTAAATCCGCTGTCAGTAAACAGAAGCACGATTCTTATCAAGTTTATGGAAGCCGATACTATCAATAGTATTCTTATCGTCCATAAAATATAATGATGCTTTTTACTTTTAACTATTTTCATGACAGCATCTTCTCGATTTGAGCATATAAAATGAAAATATATTTATAAACATACCAAAAATACATGATTGATAAATTCTTTTGAAAAGTCTTTTTCCTCGAACATAAAATATGGTAAGCGAAATTGGATTTTTGAATTAAATATTTGAAAGGATTTTAGCTGAAGCAATTTCATAATTTTTGTATTAGTTCAGTAGAAAAAGAAACTTCAGATTTGGACTGATAATAATTATTTTTTCATTGATTATTCCTCTGAGAAGATCACGAAAATTGGGGTTATATCAACTTTTATAATTTACTTCATATGATGGACATTTTTGTTTGAACATAAGTAAAGCATATAATTCATTTAAATATTTCTCCACCCCTAATTTTTCTTTAAACTAAAAAAGCCTTATAACTTGTTGTGTTATAAGGCTTTAATCTGTGAGCGTGCCTGGGCTCGAACCAGGGACCCTCTGCTTAAAAGGCAGATGCTCTACCACTGAGCTACACGCCCCAAAACGAAGACTCTAAATATAAAACGATTCTGCTTTTATTGCAATCTTCGAACGGGATTGAATTGAAATTTCACCGAAACGGCAATTATTTTACCTTCTGATCGAATATTAGAATTTTAGCTGCCTGTAATTCCGGGCTTTAATTCTTCAAAAATTTCTTTGATTTTGTTATAAGAGGATTCGTACATAAGCGGTTTAACTAAATACGAATGAACGCCAAGTTCTGTAACTCTATCAATTACTGATCTTTCGCTTACTGCTGTAAGCATAATTACCGGGATGTTCTTAATTGTTTCGGATTCCTTCATTATTCTCAAAGTTTCGATTCCGTCCATAACAGGCATAGTAACATCCAGGAAAACGACATCAATACCAGCTTCACTTTCAAGCATTTCGAGTGCTTCTTTTCCGTTAAGCGAACTTTCGACCTCGCAGTTAAACTTCTTCTTTAAGAGACGGCTGATAAATAAATTTATATTCGGGTCGTCGTCAACAACTAAAACTTTGAACATTATGTCCCCAACTTGGTTTCTTTTCCGTATCGGAAAATAATAAAAACAGTCTTCTATTAAAACGTGATTCTACTCTTTCTTTTAGTATTAACAGGAATGTTCTTACATCAATGATTTATACTTTAGCGGTTCTTTCAAAAGATAGTATAATAGATTATTTTTACATCAAATTAGAAAATTTTATAATCGTATATGAATAAAAATGTTAAAATATTAATTGCGGATGACGATGAAACCTTGTGTTATCTTTTAAAGGAAGAATTGGTAACAGAAGGATTTTCGGTTGATATAGTGCACGATGGAAGCACCGCTATCGAGAAAATAAAAATGATTCCCTACGATCTGCTTCTGCTTGATCTCGAAATGAGGGAAGTAACAGGTGAAGACGTTCTGAAATTCGTACAAGAAAACAACCCGGGACTGCAGGTAATTGTTCTCACAGCAAAGTCGGAAATGAGAACTGCGATAGAGTGCATAAAACTTGGTGCATATGATTTCATAACAAAGCCATATGAGTTTGAACAGCTTCTTGTGGTGATAAACCGTGCTCTTGAACACAAAGAACTTCTAGTTAGGAATAAAATTTTAACATCAAAGATATCACAATCAATTCCAAACGAAATAATAGGTGAAAGCAAAAGAATAAAATCTGTAACCGATCTTGCACGAAAAGCCGCGGTATCAGAATCCAATATACTGCTCGAAGGAGAAACCGGAACAGGAAAAGAATTATTCGCTGAGTACATTCACAAAAATTCAAATAGACGCGAGAAACCTTTCGTCGCGATAAACTGTGCTTCCCTTCCGGATCAATTGATCGAAAGCGAATTATTCGGTTACGAAAGAGGAGCATTTACGGATGCTAAAAGTTCGAAACAAGGACTGGTGGAAATTGCAAACGGCGGAACTCTCTTCTTGGATGAGATTGGAGAGTTGAGCTTAACTCTTCAGCCAAAACTATTAAGATTTCTTGAAAAGGGAGAATACCGAAGAATTGGCGGAGTAACCAGTTTGACATCAAACGTAAGAGTTATCGGCGCAACAAATAAAAACCTTATGGAAGAAGCCGAGAATAAAAACTTTCGCCGGGATTTACTTTTTAGATTAAACGTAATTACCTTAACCATCCCTCCATTAAGAGAACGCGATCGTGATATTTTGATTCTTGCCGAGTATTTTCTGAAGAAAAAGTCACCTATCAGAACTCCAAAATACTTATCGAGAGATGCTGAGAAAGCTTTGTTGAATTATAATTTCCCGGGTAACGTGCGTGAACTTGAACACACAATTGAACGAGCTCTTATTTTTTCGGAAGGAGACGAAATTCAACCCAAAGATTTAAATCTTCCTCATGATAACATAGAGTACACGAAAGTTGATGAAAGCGGAATAGAAAATATTATTTCACTAGAGGAAATGGAAAAAATACACATTAAAAAAGTTTTGAATCATCACGGTTGGAATCGTGAAAACACGTCGAGGGCATTGGGGATCAGCCAAAAGACTTTGTACAGCAAAATATTAAAGTATAAACTGAAATAATGAACAGCGTAGATGAACAACCAAAAGTTCCTCAGAATTTAATAAGAAAGATCATCAATTCTTTCCCCTTCCCCATTATCTTTTTCAGCGACAATTCTGTTACAAATATTTCAAATGATTCTGCAGACAAACTTTTTAGAGAAGATAATCTTGAAGAAATAAAAAAAATATCCCTCGATAAAAATGAAACAACAAAGTTCAAAGGATATAAGTTACTTCCTATCACGCTTGATGAATTCGATTACACGGGATTAATATTTATTGAAGATATTCCCTCAAGAGAAAAAGAGTTAAAAAGATCAGCACATGATCTTAATAATATTCTCACGAGCATTAATAATTCCATTGACCTTTTGCAGCGTAAAACACAAGAGCAGGAAGATTTAACAATAATGCTTAATACATTAAAGACGAATGTTGTTAGGGCTTCCGAATTGATTGAAATTATGCTTTCAAAAGATCATTCACATTCAACAAAATTTAATAGAATAAAAATTGAAGACTTATTTACAGCTGTTTCGGATACAGTAAAGCAGATAATTCCAGACCAAATTAACTACAAAGTTCAGATAGAAAACGATCTGGATTATATTTACGGAAACTTTACTCTTTTATACAGAGCATTGCTTAATTTAATTGTAAATGCAAAGGAATCGATCGCAGGAATAGGTTCTATCGAAGTGGAAGCGAAAAGCAGTGACAATAAAAGCACAAGAATTCATATAGTTATTCGAGATACAGGAATTGGTATAGATAAAGAAAATTTATCAAAGATTTTTGAAAGTGATTTTTCCACTAAGATTAAATCAACGGAAAGCGGGTTCGGGTTAAGCACGGTGAAGAAAATAATTGAAAGACATATGGGTGCTATAACTGTATCAAGCAATATAAATGAAGGAACAACGTTTAACATACACCTGCCGGCCGCGGTTGAAAATGAAAGAAATTCGAAAGGACGTGAATGTAAAATTCTTATTGCAGAAGACAACCAAGTTATTTTGGAAGAACTATGCGAACTTTTTAGATTCGAGAATTATGATACAGTTAGAGCATCTAACGGGATAGAAGTGTTAGATAAACTTGAAAAGGATGAGTTAATCAATTTGGTTATTATAGATAAAAAAATGCCGTTGATGGATGGTATCGAATGCATTGCAAAAATCCGCGAAAAGAATAATGAAATTAAAATTATACTAGCATCCGGTTCAACTTCTCCGGATTATCAAAAGGATTATGAACATCTTAGTATAGATAGGTTTGTTATGAAACCTTATAACATTGATGAGTTATTAAAGATCGTACAAGAATTATTCTAATTTGCGCTGATCCTTGGACTCATTCTCATTGACCTTCATTTTCCCCAAATCAATCATACTGAGATTATTGAGATATTCAGTGAAAGTCGGTTTCTTAATTGCACTTAATTTATCTAGAACATTTATTATTTCTAAGGCAGCACTTTCAATATATTTGATGCGTTTCTCAATTGCTTCTTTTACAACTTCCTCTTTCGTTAACTCTCTTTTAATTGCAGAAAGTGAAAGGTTTATCAAAGTCAACGGCTGCTTTATTTCATGATTCGCAGTTAAAACTGTTGCCGCAAATGTTTTAATTTTTTCTATCTCAATAAGAATTTGTTTTGATTCTCTAAACTTTAATGCTGAGTTAATTCTTGCAATTAATTCATTTTTGTTAAATGGTTTTTTAATATAATCAAATGCTCCGACTTCAAATCCTTCAGAAATATCTTCAGTCGATGTCAGTGCTGTAAGCAGAATCACGGGAATATCTTTAGTGCTTTCTTCTTCAGAGAGGAATTTACACACTTCAAATCCGGACATTCCGGGCATCATAATATCCAGCAATACTAAATCGGGCAGAACTTCAAGTGCTTTTTTTATGCCGGATTTTCCGTCATAAGCCGTATGAATTTCAAAGCCTACATTTTCAAGTCTATCCTGAAGTATAAAAACATTATCCGGTTGATCGTCTACAACTAAAATTTTTTTCATATTGTTTCTACTTTTAGATATTTCTTTATTCTTTCAATAAGTTCTTTTCTATGGATTGGTTTGGTAATTAATCCCGTAAAACCGTTGCGCTCAATTATTTTACTTTCGTTAATCATTGCATAAGCTGTCAGAGCAACAACCGGAATATTTTTATATTCTTTTATTGACTTAATTCGTTTTATAGTTTCGAAACCGTCCATCACCGGCATCATTATATCAAGCAATACTAAGTCCGGAATCTGTTTCTTCAATTGGTTAAGACATTCATTCCCGTTCGAGGCAAAAAGAGTGTTGTAACCCAACTCGGATATTATTTCGCCAACGGTATAAAGAGTATCCGGATCATCATCAACGAGCATAATAGTTTGTTTGTCAGTCTCATTTAATTCCGGGATATCGTTTTTAACCGCTGTTTCAGTATCGGTTTCCGGCTCAAGCAGTTTATCACGCAACCGTTCGCTGGTCGTAATGTTTAATCTGTCCTTCAATACTTTTAGAACATCAAATTTATGATGCTGTCTTTCAATAGTATTTTTTTTGAGTGCATTCTTGAATTCGATTTCAAATTCATTTGTGAAATTCTCATCAATCAAAAGCGAAATAGGAATTTTACGCATCTTCTTTGACGCATTCATATTCGCAATAATTTCAATTCCCTTCTTCGCTTCCGACAGATGTATAAGTATCAAACCTGGTTCTGATTTTTCGAAATCGTCTGCAAATGAATAAAAATCCGAAAAAGTTTTAATTTCAACTTGTTTTGCCCAATCATACTCCGTTTCATTTATTTCATAGTCAAATACAGCAACAACAGGTCTATTATTTTTTAGTTTCAATCTTGATATCATCTTGGATATTTCATTCAATCGACTTGGTGTGAATATTATATCGTGAACAAGTAGACCGTAACCGATATTCTGTTCGGGAATAAATGAAGTGATTATTACAGGAATTTTATTGTATTCTGGAAATGATTTTATTTTCTTAATTAAATTTAAGAAACCTATTTCGTTAACTTCCGAATTGATAATTACCGCTTTGGGGTTTACTTCATTAAGTTTCTGCAGACCTTGATTTGAATCTTTACAGTAACTCAAATAATATTTTTTTTCGGTAAGATAATTTTTAAAAAGATTTCTGTTTTCTTCCACCGGATCTATTACAAGGATTGATTTTATTTCTTCTTTTTGCTCGTTAACTATTGATTCTGTTATATCCATGCTTATTTCTTTTTCAATAATTCTAGGGATAACAACCATAAATGTTGTCCCCTTTCCTTCTCTGCTTTCATAAGTTAATGAACCGTTTAGCATGTTTACATATTTTGAACATATACTCAATCCCAAACCTGTTCCACCGAATTTTCTTGCCATCGTTTCATCGGATTGTCTGAATGCATCGAAGACAAATTTTTTATCGTTTTCAGAAATACCCATTCCTGTATCCGTAACCGAAAACGATAAACCACCATTTATAGATTCGGAAATATCCAGTCTTACGTAGCCAATATTTGTAAACTTAACGGCATTGCCGAGAAGGTTTATCATTATCTGTTCAAGCTTAAACTTATCTGTTTTCAGGACAAAATCCTTGCCCGGAATTTCCTCAACTAAAAATTCAAGATTCTTTTCTTCTGTTAATGGTTCAATAGACGAAACAATATCACCTATGAAGTCGCTCAGCAGAAATTCTCGTGTGTTTACTTCTACACGACCGGAATCAATTTTTGAAAACTCCAGAATATTATTTATAAGAGAAAGCAATTTGTGACCATTCCTTAGAACAACAGCTACTCTTTCTTTTGCTTTTTCGGAAAGTAATTGTTCCGAAGCGACTAACTCTGTAAGACCTATGATCGAGTTCAGCGGGGTTCTTAGTTCATGGGACATATTCGCAAGAAATTGAGATTTCACAAGTGCAAGTTCTTCCGCTCTATTCTTTTGTTCCTCAAGTTCTGATGCTTTTATCTTTAGCTGCTGATGAAGTTCCAGTAATTCGCGGTTTTTAGATTTTATCCTTTCGTTCTGCTTTAGATACTCTTCGTTTAATTCTCGTAATTGATTTACAAAATTTTCAAGTTTCTCAAGCGAGAGTGCGTTCGTAATTCCCACCGCAAGTTCTTTATTAATCCTAGTGATATAATTAGTGATATTTGTTCTTGGAATTTCCTGTGAAGCCAATTCTATAATTGCGATGACTTCGTCATTAAAAAGAATTGGCATAATAAGTAAGTATTTTATTTGTAAGTCAGCTATTCCGGTTCTGACAACAGGAAAATTTTTATCAAATTTAAATTCTAATGCCTCTTTGTTTTTAATTACTT